>JAHHHZ010000025.1 GCA_019359095.1 Pleurocapsa minor HA4230-MV1
TAGGAAAAGCAGCGATCGCCCGTATGCTAATTGAGAAGGATGAAGGCGCTAGACCTAGCGAGGTAGGGATGGAATTGATCGCAAAATGGGAACGAATAGAGGACGAGATCATCAAAGAGGAAGCAAATAATGAACAGGAAGACTGAAGAATTCTTTGCTCTCAAGCACGCTATAGATGACCAGGTTGCTCGTTTAGGTTGGTCAAAGGAAAGATGTATCGTTTACATCAAGGATCGCTATGGGGTACGTTCTAGGCTGTCTATGACAGATGAACAGTTAAAACACCTTTTGAAGACCCTTAGTAAGATGAGTACTTCGATTGTTAGTACTAAACCTAGTACTAAAGTTGACAGAAGACGGAGGAGGAGGCGTATCTAGGAAGTGTTTAACAACTTGTTAAACAACTATGAGGAATGCTCTACCGAGGACAAGGCGAAATACTTGCTGTTCTCGGTTTTTTAGTACCTAGCGCTTAAATAGCTATAGTCTGATCGGCTCTATACAAGAATATTCTATCAGCTCTAGCACTCCTGGGATTACCGCTCATGCTAAATGTTTAAAGAGGTACTTGAGCTAGAAACGAGGTAGGACGGCTATTTGACAATTTTAGATAATTGTATTAAAATAGGCAGTTTTTTTTGCTACGAGCTAATTTAAGCGCTTAAATAATTGGGGTATGCATGTACCCGCTTCTCTTTCGTTCAGCACTCAGTTATAGTTACTTTTGAGTAAGTTTTGAGTAAAGCGTGCTACCTTCGGGAAGTAGAGGTAGCGGTGAAATCATAAGATTCAAGCCTTAGCGCAGAATCGGGATGACAGGAATTGAACCTGCGACCTCTGCTTCCCGAAAGCAGCACGCTACCAAGCTGCGCCACATCCCGTAGCCGTTATACATCCTAACACATCAATTTTTCTTTAGATTAGCGAATTTGAGGTGGCTGCCAAATGGTAAATTAGTAGCTGTCGCCAACGATATTGAAACAGCATTTAAACATTAAAAACAGTCATTATGACCAAACAGCACCGCATTACTTTACTTCCAGGGGATGGTATTGGCCCTGAAATTATTTCCGTAGCCGTAGAAGTATTAGATGCGATCGCTTCCAAACATGATATGGAGTTTAGCTTTACCAAAGCTTTGATTGGTGGTGCAGCGATCGATGCCACAGGCGAGCCTCTGCCAGAGGAGACTTTAACCGCTTGTCGTAATAGTGATGCAGTATTGCTGGCGGCAATTGGTGGTTATAAGTGGGACAGTCTACCCCGTCACCAACGTCCTGAAACGGGATTACTGGCAATGCGCTCAGGATTAGGACTGTTTGCCAATCTTAGACCAGCAACAATCTTACCCCAGTTAATCGATGCGTCCTCTCTCAAGCGAGAAGTAGTGGCAGGGGTGGATATTATGGTGGTGCGTGAGTTGACGGGTGGAATTTACTTTGGACAGCCCAAAGGGATATTTACTACGGAGACTGGTGAAGCAAGAGGCGTGAATACCATGGCATATAGCGCTAGTGAGATCGATCGCATTGCTCAAGTCGGTTTTGAAACCGCCCAAAAACGTAGCGGTAAACTATGTTCTGTAGATAAGGCTAACGTACTGGATGTTTCTCAACTATGGCGCGATCGCGTTACGGCAATGGCAGAAAATTATCGCAATGTAGAGTTAAGTCATCTTTATGTAGATAATGCAGTCATGCAACTGTTGCGCGCCCCAAAACAGTTTGATACGATCGTCACTGGCAATTTATTCGGTGATATTCTTTCTGATGCAGCAGCGATGCTCACGGGTAGCATTGGTATGTTACCTTCTGCCAGTTTAGGTGAGGCTGGTACGCCTGGCGTATATGAGCCTGTTCATGGATCTGCCCCTGATATCGCAGGTCAAGATCTAGCTAATCCTTTAGCGCAGGTATTAAGTGCAGCGATGATGTTACGGTACGGTTTAAATGAGCCTGATGCAGCGACGGAAATTGAAATGGCGGTCAATCGAGTTTTAGACCAGGGTTATCGTACGGGAGATATTATGTCCCCTGGAATGAAAGCTGTAGGGTGTCAAGAAATGGGACAAGTTTTACTCAAATCACTGAGCAATGAGCAGTGAGCAATGATCATTGAAAGAAGAGGTCTTAAACCTGATTAATTAATTGTTCGCGCGTTCATTGATAAGCAGATCATCCCCATTTTTAAATCATTAAAATTAACTTGCTCCTTCAATCTCTGATGTAATTACTACAGGCGAAGACGATTTGGAGATTTTAGTTGGATTGGTGCTGGCTTGTTTTGCTCCAGGGCGATCGCCTTTTTTGCCCCAATTGCTCAAGATATCTTTGATTAAAATTTCTTCAATCCAAACCTGGGAGACAACAGTTAGGGGTAGTGCTAAGAACAGACCAATAAAGCCAAAAAAGATGGCGAAAGTAGCTTGAGCTAGTAAAGTTACTGCTGGTAACAAAGAGACTTGTTGCTTCATCACCAAGGGAGTCAAAACATTACTTTCAGCCTGTTGAATCAGAACATAAAGTATGAGTACTGCTACTGCTTTCCACGGCGCATCAATTACAGCTAAAATTATGGGTGGAATACAGCTTAAAACAGCTCCTAAATTGGGAATAAAAGTTAATAAGCCAGCCAGTAGAGCATTTGCTAGAGGAAGCTGCACTCCCAAAATTGATAATCCCAACCAGCTTAAAAGGCTGATCACCAGCATATTGAATAAAATTCCTTGAGTCCAACCCCCCAAAGCTCGTTCGCATTTTTTGATAATTTGAGCAGCGCGACGACGGTAGAAAGAGGGAAAAAAAGCTAAAAACAACCGTAAATAGGGATGAGGACTGACAAGTAGCATAAGTGTAACCACTACAACCAGTAGGATATTAACAGCAGCACCTAAAGAACCAGAAAAAACTGCATAGAAGTTACTAAAAAGCTGAGTCATTACGTTTGGTAAATTACGAGTAACGTTCTCTAGTTTTTGGATTTCTCCGACTAACTGTTGGGGAACTCGTTCCTGCAACCATGTCAACCAGACGGCAATTTGGTCTACAGCTTGGGGTAATAAATAAAGAGAGTCCTGTACCTGATCGATGAATGGAGGGATAATCAACAAGGTAAAGCCAATCAACAATAACAATAGTAAAGTTAAGGAGAGAACAATTGATGTACCCCGTTTCTTTATTCCCAACCTCATTAAATATCTGACTAAATAATTAATTGCCGTTGCCAAAGCTACCGAAGCAAACGTTAGCAGTAAAATGAAGCGAATTTGCCACAGAATATAAATGGCAATTATTAGCGCGATCGCGCCAGCGAAACTACTAAAATTCACAATAAAACCTACACACTAAAATTTATTTTAATCTCATCTGTTTATACAGTTTAAGCTATCAATTAAATTAGACAAGGACTTAAATATTTAGTTAGCTTGTCTTCCAACTCTTCAAGAAGAAACGGTTTACAGATATAGTCCTCAAAACCAGCACTTCTAATCAGTGCTTGGTGATAAAGATTGGTTAATCCTGTTACAGCGATAACTGGAATATTTCTAGTAAATAAATTAGATTTAAGTTGACCTATTACTTCAAAGCCAGACATATTTGGCATAATTATGTTTAAAAGAATAAGATCTGGTGTCTTATCTACTGCTAAATCTAAAACCCTTCTGCTGTCACTAACTGCATAGCATTTAAAATTTAACGCTTTTAAAACATAGCTGATTAAAAGTAAATTATCATCGTTGTTATCTACAGCTAATACAGAAGGAACACTTGTTGAGCGTTTTTGATACAACATTATATTTTAAGTAAGCTTAATAAAATATCAAGACTCGATCGCGGTTGTGTTGTCTAGAGTAATTCCCCGTAAAGTATTAACGCAAGACAAGAATTTATACTTATGTACTTAATCAGGATTAGATAAATTATTTCTGCCCCAAAGATTGGAAAAAAATAAATTTATGTATATGTTAATTTTAGAATTATTATCGATAATACGATAATACAAATAAAACCTTTAATTGGTATTAAAAATTAACTTTTGTTCAAGATTATATTTACAAAATTTATTTATATGTGTTGTTTGGATAAGGCTTTTATAGATCGGGATCGATGAATTGATAGGTTTGGACAACTCAATTTGGTTTAAAATTTGGTTTAAAATTGTTCTCTAAAGACTTGTAAGCAACATAAAAAACAGATGACAGATAAATCACCAATTCCCGTAGTAGTTAATGGTGCGCTAGGTCAAATGGGTCGAGAAGTAATTAAAGCTGTATCCCAGGCGGAAGATATGATGTTGGTTGGGGCAATCGATCTCAATCTTGAATATTCAGGTCAAGACATTGGCGAAATCATTGGCATTGGTGCGTTAGAAGTGCCTGTGTTAAACGACTTACAAAGTGTTTTAGTTTTAGCGACGCAAGAAAAAGTGCAGGGAGTAATGGTAGATTTTACTCATCCTGATAGTGTGTATGAAAATACTCGTAGTGCGATCGCTTATGGAGTTCGACCCGTAGTTGGTACTACAGGCTTAAGTGATAAACAACTACAAGATTTAGCCGAATTTGCCGAAAAAGCCAGCACGGGAACGTTAATTATTCCTAATTTTTCCATTGGCATTGTTTTACTTCAACAAGCAGCTTTAACCGCCTCAAAATATTTCGACCACGTAGAAATTATTGAGCTACATCACGATCGCAAAGCGGATGCGCCTAGTGGGACAGCGATTAAAACGGCGCAAATGCTGGCAGAAATGGGTAAATCCTTTAATCCACCCAAGGTAGAGTCTAAAGAGACAATGGCAGGCGCTAGAGGTGCTACAGCAGAGAGTAATATTCCCATCCATAGTATTCGTTTGCCAGGATTAATCGCCCATCAAGAAGTGCTATTTGGTTCGCCTGGAGAACTTTATACATTACGTCATGATACTAGCGATCGCTCTTGCTATATGCCTGGAGTATTGCTGGCAATTCGTAAAGTAACTGAATTAAGCTCTCTTATTTATGGTCTAGAAAAAATAATTTAGCTGGCTTTTACAGCGATTTTCATGATTAATAGACTATGTTTTTAATTAGTTAGCTTTTAGCTTTTAGCTCTTAGCTCTCAATACGTAGATTTTATCTAGAACCCAATAATCATGCTGTTCGTGGAACTTATATAATACGCTTCTAGAAAAGCTTATAGCTTATAGTTTATAGCTAAAAATGAATCACTGTAATTTTTAATTCACATTAGGCGTTTAGTACAATTACTTTAAAAACTCTAGCTTGTTTACAAATCGAATTAGAAGCTTAGCTAAAATATATTAATACCTATAATGATTAAGAGTTATTAGACTACTCGATTCTCAAAACAACTATATTTAAAATTAAATAAAGGTTAATTGGTAAATTTGGTAAATTTAGGCACTACCACTGCCTAATAGTTTGAGTTAAACATAGGAAAAGTTGAGGAAGGATTGCCATAGTGATTCAAAACCTAGAACAACACTATAAAGTATTGGGACTAGAGCCAGGTGCATCTCTGGAAGAAGTTAACCAAGCATACAAAGATTTGGTGTTTATTTGGCATCCCGATCGCGTTCCCCAAGACAATGAACGACTAGTCAAAAAATCTGTCGCCAAAATTCAGCAGATTAATGAGGCGCGGGATTCTTTACGTTCGTATCATCGTCAACATAAGCCAGCAGCTAACAAACCAGCCAAATCAGCTGCCTATTCTAGCAACACGAGTCAAAGTAATCGTCAAGCTTATCAAGCAGATAATTCTAGTAGTAAAAATCCTTATAGCGATCGCTATTCCACCTATCGCGCACCCTATAGCGATAGTAGAAATCGTCAACAAACCTATTCTCGGCCTCATTACGAACAAACCAAAAGTTACGAACAGCCACGTCATTGGAACTACCGAGAGTATTATTCTGCGCCAAATAACCCTGAACAAAGTTCATCAAAAGATGGCTATCGGGATTTTCGGGAAACTACGAAAAGTTCTCCTTCCAGTCGTCCAGCCGAAAGTAATCCTCAAAGACCATATTACAAAGACCTTCGGGGTGCAGATCTAAGCAGATCGAACTTTAAAGAAAGAGATTTTTCTGGTCGAGATTTATCCCAGGCTAATCTTTCCTACGCTGATTTAAGCGATTCTTTCTTACATAAAATTATTCTCGAAGAAGCTAATCTTCAGGGTGCAAACCTCAAAGGTGCTAATCTGCTTCAGGCAAACTTACGTAATGCCGATTTAAGAGATGCTAATCTAATTGGCGCAGATCTTAGCGGTTCAGATCTAAGCGGGGCAAATCTTAGTGGGGCAAAAGTAGGCTTTAATAACAAAATTATGGTGAAGATAACTGCCGTTAAATTGACGGGTGCAACTCTACCTGACGGTTCAATTCATCCTTAAAATTGTTTAAATTAATGCGAGTAAAACTTCAAGACAATATTCTCTCGATTAATCACGAAGATTTACCAGAGTATAAAAAAGGGGGTTCGATAGTTCGTAATAGCTATTTTTGGGCCTTAAAATCTATTTCTTGCTATGCTTCAAGACAAAAAGATTGGGAATACGATCCTGAAGTTTGGGTAGCCTTGGCCAGAATGCTAATTTCTTTTACCGAGTCTGGATATTTAGGCGATCGCGAAACCTGTCTGGAATTTCCCCAAGACACCCCCATCCCCAGCGAATTGCGCTCCATCTCCAGCTATTTTTAAGTAAAGGCGTTTCCCCCCTACACGGCATCTTTTGTCCACAAAATTCGCAATGCCATAGTTGCAAAACCGATCGCTGCTAAAGATTTTAATAATTTTTCAGGTAAAAACTGTGCCACTGTACCACCAGCTAAAACGCCAAGCAAACTAGCCAAAATCAAGGCGACTGTCGAACCAATAAATACGGCACGGGGATTATTAGAACTGCCTCCGAGGGCGATCGCTGCAAGCTGGCTTTTATCACCAATCTCGGCTAGGAATACGGTAACAAAGCTGATGCCAATTAGTTGCCAGTCTATGTCAGTTATCATGGGATATTTTTTATTAGTTTTTTATGAGCTTTTTGTAAGTTTAAATCTACAAATTAAATCTACAAGTTAAATCTACAAGTTAAATTAAAGGTTAATTATGTCACCAATCAACCAGGCAGTAATCAACAGTAGCAGAATAGCGACGGATAAATCTAAGGTTTCAGGGGTTAGTTTTTTTGATAGCCAGTAACCGATAAAAACTCCAATCAGACTAGTGGTAATTAAAGCCAATGCCGAACCAATAAACACAGTCCAGGGTGCTTGAGACTCTGCACTCATCAAAAGAGTAACTAACTGCGTTTTATCTCCTATCTCCGCCAGAAAGATCGTAATGAATGTCGAACTAAAAACTAACCAAAAATTGCTTGGCTGTTTTGGTTTAACATCATTTATTTGAACAATAGAAGATGGTGGAGTAATTGGTTCTAGGGATTTGCGATCGCCTGTTTTCATTATTTAGTTTATTTATTGTGAAATTACGACTTTCTAGCTTTAATGGCAATGAATTTAATTAATGCCCTGCTATTGTCGCAAAAATCGGTCGAGATCTCCAAAAATAATCACAGAATTTGCCGACGCGATAAACTAAACGATAGATAAATAAAACATTAGTAATTACTGATTACTGATTACTGATTACTGATTACTGATTACTGATTACTGTCCATTGTGACGCGAGCTTGCGAGCTAATCCTTTAGGACTCATTGTTCACTGCTCACTGCTCACTGCTCACTGCTCACTGCTCATTGTTAATTGATTCCTATGCCTTTTTTCCGCCAAGACGAAAGACTAGCCAAAATTACCCAACAAATTCTGCAAACTACTAGAGAAAAATTTCCGACCCTTAAGAGAGATAAAATTGCTCTAACCTGGATTGTGTATGAAGAACCTGTGATTGTAAATACGGGAGGAGCTTTATCTGTTAACGAGTTTTGGCAATATCAGGTCAAAGGATTTAGCTACCGAGGAGTAGAAAGAATTTATCCCGCCAGCATCGTCAAACTATTTTACTTAGTGGCAATACATGAATGGCTACAGGGAGGAATGATTAGTGAGTCTTTAGAACTCAACCGCGCAATTCGTGATGCTATTGTCACATCGAGCAATGATGCTACTAGTCTACTAGTAGATGTCTTAACAGGGACTACTAGTGGGCCAGAATTACCCTCCAATCCCTTTGAAACTTGGCAGAAGCAACGCAATATTATCAATCGTTATTTTGCCTCATTAGGATGGTCGGAATTAGAAAGTATCAACGTCAACCAAAAAACCTGGTGTGACGGTGCTTATGGTAGAGAAAGAGCATTCTTAGGAGAACTAATGGAAAACCGTAATATGCTGACTACAGATGGAGTTGCCAGACTATTACACAGTATTATTGGTGGAGTTGCCATATCTTCAGAGCGATCGCAAAAGATGATGCAGTTACTCAAGCGTAGTCTTAATCCAGCGGAATTTGTTGACAGTGACGGCGAGAACCAAATTACAGGATTTATTGGCGAAGCTTTACCCCCTAATGCTCGGATTTGGTCAAAAGCTGGTTGGACGAGTCAGGTTCGCCATGATGCTGCTTATGTAGAAATACCAGGAGTTTCACCTTACCTACTAACCATATTTACTGAGGGTAAAGATAATGCTCAAAACAAATCAATTTTACCCTTCATTTCTCGGCTAGTTGTTGAATCAGTAATCAGTAATCAGTAATCAGTAATCAGTAATCAGTAATCACTATGGAAGCTTTAGATAATTTTCTCCCTCAAGTCTGGTTTGCAATCTTGGCATTGTTTTTATTTCTCTACGTGATGTTAGATGGCTTCGATCTGGGGGTAGGAATACTTTCAATTACAGCCTCCAGCGAAGAACGTCGCAGCATATTGATGACTAGCTTAGGAAATGTTTGGGATGCTAATGAAACTTGGCTAGTTTTGATGGGAGGAGCATTATTTGGCGCTTTTCCTCTAGCCTACGGCACAATTCTCCAAGCTTTGTATATCCCGATCATGATTATGATCTTTGGTTTGATCTTTCGCGCGGTGGCATTTGAGTTTCGGGAACATTCTAATACGAAGTTCCTTTGGAATGTAGCATTTGGTGGCGGTAGTTTCCTCGCTGCATTAGGACAAGGATTTGCCTTGGGAGGCATTTTACAGGGAATTAATGTTGATAGTGCTGGTCATTTCATTGGTGGAACATGGGATTGGTTTGGTTTGCGATCGCTTTTAGTCGCTTTAACTTTAATTCAAGGTTATGTTTTAATTGGTTCAACCTATTTGATTTTAAAAACTGAGGGAGAGCTACAAACTACCCATAATTTAACTGCTAAAATTTCAGCGGTCACAACTTTCATCGGTGCAGTATATCTAACGGTAACAACTCCTATCTTCTCTGTAAGTGCAAGAGAGAAGCTATTTGATGCTCCTTTAGTTTACATCTTTGCTCTAATTCCTCTCTTGGGTGCTTTGTTGATTTTTCTACTACTTAAAAGCCTTTTTTCCAACCAAGAAAATCGACCTTTTGTCTGGACTCTACTCTTATTTTTGTTATCTTTTATTGGCTTAGGATTAGTTATCTTTCCTTATATTATTCCTACCCAAATCACTATCTACCAAGCTGCTGCCAGCCCTAGTTCTTTAGTTTTCATGGTTGTCTTTATTGGTTTTCTAATTCCCATTATGCTGGCTTATAACATTTATAACTATATTGTTTTCAAGGGTAAAGTTATTACTGAAGAATATTAGTAAAGGGCTTTGTCTTAGTTACTAGCTCTTAGCTCAATCAAAAAAAGCTTTTTTTGGTAACTAAAGAAATCCAAAGACTTAGCAAGAATGTATTACCTAACCTAACTATTAGTTTAGCTGAGATATTTTAATCTATTTAGCTGCTCTTTTAATTAATGTTCCGATTGTTAGTACCAAGTTTTCTTTAGTTAATTAATAGCATTTTGCCTATCAGAAAAATTGGGGAGGAGAATACCTTAAAGATTTAGATTTTACGCGATCGCCTGCTACTGGGCTGCATGATTATCCAAGCTTGTGGCAGCATTGAGTATAGGGCTAATCTGGGAGATTTTAGCTCGACCTACAGTCAGCACTATCTTTGTTAAATATTTAATCTCTTGGAGTTGGGCAAACGATGTATTTTGTAATAATAGAGTTGATGACACTCATTGGGACAAAGTTTAATGATTACCCTACCTGGAGTTGCCATTCACAGTAAAATCTATGAAAGCTCGGCTTCTCTGGTGTATCGGGGTATTAGAGAGCAGGGTAATCGTGCAGTTGTCGCTAAGGTTCTTAAGCAAGATTATCCCTGTGTTGGCGAATTAACTCGCTACAGACAGGAATATGAAATTACTCATTCTCTCAACATCGATGGCGTAGTTAAAGCATACAGCCAGCAGGACTATCAGTGCACGCTCGTCATCCTTCTAGAAGACTTTGGTGGGGAGTCTTTAGAACGCTTACAGCAGCAGAGATCGGACATAATTTTGAAACTGATGGCGAAAAATGCCGAAGATCGCTATCAAAGTGCCTGGGGCATCAAAGCAGATTTAGAACGCTGCGCGAGGCAACCAGAAGAGATTGGTCAAATTGAGCAAATTCAATTAAGTCTTCAAGATGTTTCCGAACAGTTTCAAATTCCTCAAAAACTGTATGGACGAGAAGCAGAGATCGAAGCATTATTAGTGGCGTTTGACAGAATAGCCGAGAGGGAAAATAAAGACAATTCCCAACAATTCAGCGTCGAAATGATGCTGGTTTCTGGTTACGCTGGCATTGGCAAATCAGCATTGGTGCAGGAACTCTACAAACCTATCACGGCAAAGCGGGGCTATTTTGTCTGGGGTAAGTTTGACCAATTCGAGCGCAATATCCCCTACAGCGCGATCGCGTCTGCCCTCCAAAAATTGGTACAACAACTACTTGGTGAACCTGATGAGCAGTTGCAACAGTGGCGATCGCGTCTACTTACTGCTCTAGGAAGTAACGGACAAATCATCATTAATGTTATTCCTGAAGTTGAGTTAATTATTGGCAAGCAGCCACCCGTATCAGAAGTTGGAGCAACGGAAGCACAGAATCGCTTCAATTTAGTCTTTCAAAATTTTGTGCGGGTGTTTTGCTCAAAAGAACATCCCTTGGTAATCTTCTTAGACGATTTACAGTGGATTGACTCCGCAACGCTAAGGTTAATCGAGTTAATATTACTCGACGAGCAAATCCAATATCTATTTTTGATTGGAGCTTATCGAGATAATGAAGTGACTCCAACACATCCACTAATATTGACGCTGGAGAAACTGCAAAAACAAGGGGCAATAATTCAGGAGATTACCTTAGCACCCTTAACGCCCGAACCTTTAAAACAATTGATTGCTGAGACGCTACATCGCAATATTGACACCGTGCGTTCCCTACCCAAATTAGTGTTACGTAAAACCGAGGGTAATCCTTTCTTTGTCAATGAATTTTTACGAATGCTGTATAGCGAAAATCTGTTGACATTTGATGCAAAACAGTTGAACTGGCAGTGGGATATTGCCCAGATTGAAGCCTAAGATATTGCCGATAATGTGGTGGAGTTGCTGCTGCTCCAGTTAAAGAATCTGCCAGAAGAAACACAGCAAATTCTCAGTTTAGCCGCTTGTGTTAAAGCTGAATTCGATCTAAATACTCTAGCGATCGCCGAAGGTGAAAAATCGCCGCAAGCAATTTCTCTAGATTTACTAGCAGCTATCCAAGCTGGATTAATTCAACCTCTATCTGAATTAGACGAAAACTTGTTAGTTCAAGAGTATAAGTTTTTGCACGATCGCGTCCAGCAAGCTGCTTATGCTTTGATTGACGAATCTCAAAAACAATTTGTCCATCTGCAAATCGGTCGCAATTTACTGGAAAAAACTTCACTCCAACAGCGATCGGAACGACTGTTTGAAATTGTAGATCATCTCAATCGCGGAATTGAGCTTGTTAGCAATCGAGCAGAACGAAATGAAATTGCCAGATTGAATTTAATCGCAGGTCAGAAAGCAAAAGCCGCGATCGCTTGTAGTGGGGCAAAAGAATATTTAGCGATTGGAAGAGAGTGTCTGGTAGTTTCTAGCTGGCAAACTAACTATGAACTGACATTAGATTTATATTTAGAAACAACAGAAGTAACATACTTATGTGGCGATTTTGAGCGGGTAGAATATTGGGCAGAAATCATTCTACAAGAAGCGAAAACGATTCTTGACACTGTTAAAGTATACGAAATCAAAATTCAAGCCTATATGGCACAGAGTCAGCCATTAAGAGCACTCGATACAGCCTTACAGTTTTTACAGCAACTTGGGGTTAGCTTTCCCAAAAAGCCCACTCAGCTAGAGATCGATCTCGAACTTAACGCAATCCTATCCCGCTTTAGTGAAACGTCGGTTGAGAGCTTGATTCGTTTGCCGAAAATGACCGATCCAAATAAGTTAGCGATCGCACGAATCTTATTAAGAACAACGGCTGTTGCTGCTATGGCTGCTTCTAACTTGCACTCTCTAATTGTGTCTAAGTTAGTTAATCTATCGATCGAGTACGGCAATGCATCCGTGTCTGCTTGTGCGTACGTCAGGTTCGGCTCTATTCTCTGCGGAATGACGGGAAACATTGAGCTTGGTTATCAGTTTAGAAAATTGGCGTTAAAGCTATCATCACAGATCGGCAACCAGCCACTTAAAACCCAGATATTAATGAATGTAAGTCACATGATTCTTCACTGGAAGGAGCATAATAGAGAATCACTTGAGCGTCGGTCAAAGATTGCTCAAACATACATGAAAATCGAAAATGCTCAACTTTATTCAAAGCTGCGGAAGAGCGAAAGCAAAATAGCTCAGTTTTTTGAAGCTGTCCCAGTGGGGATTGCGATCGTGGATGCGACTGGTCGTCCTTACTATGCCAACCAACGGGGTAATCAGCTAATGGGGAAAGAAACCGATCCTTCTGTAGCACCAGAGCAAATTTCAACACAAAGCCGTTGAATTGTTGAAGTGGAATGATGAACTACAAAACTTTGAAGTACAGCTCCGCAAACAAGATGGCACATTGTTTTGGGGACTTTACTCCTCTCGTTTGAATGCAGCCGATGGATGTATGGAAGGTGTGATTGCAGATATTAGCGAACAGCAAGCTGCGCTACGCGAACGCAAGCGGGCAGAAGAAGCTCTACAAGCCTCAGAGACAGAGCTACGGGCTTTAATTGCAGCCATTCCCGATCCGTTATCTGTACTGACTGCCCAAGGGCAAATCATCGAAGCGATCGCCGTGGTACCAGATCTGCGATGTCTCCCCATTGAAGAAATGATTGGTAAAACACTGCATCAAATTTTTGCCAAAGAACAAGCCGATGAATTTCTAGGCTATATTCAGCGGATGCTTAGAACCCAACAAATGCTCACAGTCGAATATAGTATGTTTTTGAATGGGCGAGAAACCTGGTTTTCGGCTCGCATTGCACCAATTCGGCACGAGCAGGTGATTTGGCTGGCGCGAGATATTACGGCTCGCAAGCGTGCAGAAGAAGCCTCAATTCTGGAAGAACGCAACCGCATGGCACGGGAAATTCACGATACTCTAGCCCAAGCATTTACAGGTATTCTCATCCAGGTCGGTGCGGCAACTCAAGTACTAGATGATTCAGAAGCTACCCAAGCGCATTTAGACACGATCGAAGAATTAGCCCGTACAGGACTCACTGAGGCGCGTCGCTCTGTAACAGCACTTCGTCCTCAGTTATTAGAGGATGGCGATTTATCGACTGCTTTAGATCGCTTGGTAAACCAGATGAGACCCGCGACCGATACTGCTCTGATTTATACAGTTCGGGGTATAGCCTATCCCTTACCCGCCGAGGTAGAAAATCACTTACTGCGGATCGGACAAGAAGCACTGACCAATGCGATTAAATATGCAAATGCTAGCAAAATTTGGATTGAGTTGGGATATGAAGATGCAGGGTGTAGCTTGCGTGTAAAAGACGACGGACAGGGTTTTGGAGTTGGCGGCGTTCCACCTATAGGCGGATTTGGATTGTTGGGCATGAGTGAACGAGCAGAGCGAATTGGAGCGCAATTGTCAATTAGAAGCCAACCTGGGCAGGGAACAGAAATCATTGTCATTGTCAACCCTTGAATGAGAATTATGAGCGACCAATCGACTACAATTCGGGTTTTGATCGCTGACGATCATTCTATTGTCAGACAAGGATTGGCAACCATTATTAACCGCGATCCAGAAATGACGGCGATCGCTCAAGCAGAAGATGGGCAGCAGGCGATCGCTCACTTTCGCGAATACCAGCCAGATGTTACGCTGATGGATTTGCGAATGCCACAAGTCGGAGGAGTTGAAGCTATTACGGCAATTTGCGCTGAATTTAAATCTGCTCGAATTATCGTGCTAACTACCTACGATGGTGATGAAGATATCTATAGCGGTTTGCACGCAGGCGCTCAGGGCTATCTGCTCAAGGATGCTAAACCCAACGAGCTGCTTCAAGCAATTCGCACAGTTGCTCGCGGTCAGCAGTATATTCCGCCAGAAGTGGGGGCAAAACTGGTGCAGCGCCTTAGTAATCCAGAACTGAGCGAACGAGAGCTAGAGGTACTTGGTCTAATGGCGCAAGGGATGAGCAATCAAGAAATTGCAGCAGCCTTAACTATTGCTGAAAGCACGGTAAAATCTCACGTGAATCGCATTTTAAGTAAATTAGATGTAAGCGATCGCACTCAAGCTGTGATTGTGGCGGTTAAACGGGGAATTGTTAATTTGTAAGCATAACTTTAGTAAAAATCTGGATTCCAACTAAAGTTGGAGTCAACTTTCCATCGATTGATGGACTGATTCATCAATCGCTTTATTGAGTAAAAGTTTCAACTCTCAGTGGACGACAAGTAAAAGTCAATTTTATATATTGAATTTATAAACACTAACAACAGATTCATTCTCACGCTCGACGTGCGGCACAAGCGGCAGCCGCTCAAGGTCAGTTTGGGTAGATGCATGACATTTTGTTCGTCCATCAACAAGAGTTTAAATGCGTAACAGCTTAACTCAACAATTTAAACGTCTTACTGGCATGACACCAAAACGGATTCGCTTTTCACCATTCATCATCAGAATCTGAAAGAAATTGAGTATTGGAACTCAGTAAGCTTTAGGTAGGTAGAACGAAATTCTGGCGATTTTTTTGTCCGCTACCGAAGATAAATCGTTGTAAATTCACAGGAAGAAAATCATGTCTGAAACAGTAAAAACACCACAAATATCGCAAATTGAGGTGCTGGCATCTAATCTGGATGGCCCACGCAAGCTGAGCTTTGATTCTGATGGATCACTTTATGTTACCGAAGCAGGACGAGGGGGAACAGGAGCTAGTGTTCCGTCTCCAAGTCAACCAGGGGCGTTTTTGTCCTATGGCGCAACAGGTGCAATTACCCGCATTCAAAACGGAGATGTGGAACGAGTTGTAACTGGACTACCATCGCTGGCATTACCCGATGGCTCCGATGCTTCAGGTATTAACGATCTTGAGTTTGATGCCGATGGAAATGCTTATGGAATTGTTGGGCTTGCCAGCAATCCAGCCAATCGAGACAGCCTTTTACAAGTGACTGATTTTAGCCATTTAATTGCGATCGATAATTTTGACGGCGGTGCTTCTTGGACAAGATTGACCGATTTTGGCGTTTACGAACAAAACAACAATCCCGATGGGCAAGATGTGATTACCAACCTCTATGACTTGCTGATTGAAGATAATACAGCCTATGTCATTGATGCAGGTGGCAACGATCTGCTCAGTCAAAGAGCCTTTGGTGGCGAGCCAACTTTAGAAACCGTCTTTCCCACTACTACCACAACCGATCCGCTTACGGGTGAAGAAATAGTACGGCAGCCCGTTCCTACCTCGATCGCAGTCGGCCCTGATGGTGCTTTTTATGTCGGTGAGTTGACTGGGGCTCCTTTTCAAGCAGAAACAGCAGAAGTTTATCGGCTTAATGCCGAAGGTCAGCCAGAGGTTTATGCAGAAGGGTTTACAAATATCGCCGATCTAGCTTTTGATGAGTCTGGTGGTCTATATGTCTTAGAATATGACGCAGACGGGATAGCAAATGGAAGCGATGCAGGTGCGCTGATCTATATGTCTCCAGATGGTAAAACTCGCACTACAATCGCAGATGACGAGCTAATTAATCCAACGGGTTTAGAAATCGGTTCTGATGGCGATATTTACATTTCTAACAAAGGCTTTTTGGCTGGAGAAGGAGAGGTATTAAAGTTGAGTTTAGAAGAGGATGCCAGCTTTAATCTCGACCCGATTGACGATTGGGCAAAGCATTACGGGACGACGAGTGGGGCAGATGGCGACCCAGCAGATGTTTACTCTCCAGACGCGTTTGATTATGGGTATAACACGGGTGGCGACCTCGATCCAAATGTAAACGCGAGCGGGTTAATTTAACTCATATCTTGCACCATGCTCAATAGACCGCTCCTCGATTGAAATTACTACCTCTAACTTACTTGTGATGAGTGACTGGGAGACTGGGAGTCCTAAAGGATTCGCTAAAGTACTAGCTCCGCGACATATGCGTAGCGGTATCCTTTAGGACGAAGTTAGTCCTTTAGGGCTTCGCTCCGCGTCAGAGTTTAAGATTTTTTTCTTTATACAAATAAGATGTAGTTTAAATGCGATGGGAGCTTATCTGTTCAACTCCTACTTTTTCAAGCTTGCCCTAATTAGAAAATTAGAAAATTTTATCGTTTAGCGATCGCAACAAACCGAGGTTTGATCTTCCCCAATAATCAATTAATGGTTTCAGAAACAGTTAAGACATCAGAAGTATAAACGGCTGTCCTTTGGGCGATGCCTAGCGTGGGCTTTGTCCAATCGCTTTTGGATAAATATCAACACAATCCTGAAGATTTTTTTAGTGACATAACCAATCTAAAAGTAGCATTAAGTAAAGTAAATCAGTCAAATGTTGAAAACCAAATCTGTGACAGGAAACTTTGTTAGTCCAGTTGAACTCAGCCAACGGTTGAATAAAACTGTGGTGTTATCCAGTCGGCAACTAGGCTGGAATGGCATCTTGGTCGAGCAATGCCAAAATCACAGTCACGCAACTTCATCCTTTGAAATAGAGCTTCCCGCCATATCAGATCATTGGCTCAACTTACCCCTGGGTCATCCCACCTCTTTGATCCAGAAACGTGACAATCGCCTGCATGAATCAATCGTTCAAAAAGGGGACACTATCCTTATTCCTGCTGGACAACCGAGTTACTGGTGTCGGCATAAAGGTGACATCTGCACTCCGCTGCACATCTGCTTAAAACCAAAGTTTATCAAACAAATTGCTGATGCATCTGAAATCGATACAAAGGGGATTGACTTGATCAACTGTTTTGGTAAGCAAGATTTACAGCTTCATCAGATCGCTATGCTTCTTTTAGCTGAGTTGCGATCGGGTGGCATAATGGGACGATTATATGTTGAATCTTTAACTCAAGCGTTAGTCATTCATTTGCTGCGACACTATTCTGAGGTTACACACATTACACCCCAGAACAGAAGTTTAACTGGCGTTCAGTTGCAGCGAGTAATTGACTATATACACAGTCACCTTGATCGCGATTTGTCATTGGTTGAAATTGCCAAAGTCATTAATATCAGTCCGACTTATTTTGCCAGTTTATTCAAACGTGCGATTGGCACTTCTCCACACCAATATGTAATTCAACAGCGGGTGGAACAGGCAAAATTGATGTTGTCAAAAACCGATTGGGCGATCGCCGATATTGCCTTACAAGTGGGCTTCTCCAGCCAAAGTCATCTAACACAACAGTTTAAGCGCCTCACGGGAATGACACCCAAGCAGGTTCGCCCTTCACCATAAGAATCTGACAAATTTTCAGAAAAATCTGAAAGAAACTGAGCGCTAGAACTGGCTACACTCCAAGTAGCAAGGAAGAAAGGACTTAGACACAATGAGAAAGCAACTGATTAATCCGCCAGAAACAAATCCCTTCTCTAAATAAATATCTCCGTCCGATCTCAGCCACCATCAAGCCATTTCTGTCCAACAAGGGACACAGCGCGGAAGACGTTGAAAATATGTATCAAGCGATGAATCTCTCAATGATTTTCGACAATCTCACCAGTTTTTGTTTTGTACTTAGCTTGTTCTCTAAATTAATATGGAGTGTGCAATTATGATTCGCCTTTTACTAGTAGACGATCAAGAATTGGTCTGCCAGGGGTTACAGGCAATGTTAAATCTAGAGTCAGATATCCAAGTAGTTGGCGTGGCAAACAATGGTCAAGTTGCCATTCAGCAGGTAGAAGCTTTAGAACCAGATGTCATCTTGATGGATATTAGAATGCCTGTCATGGATGGCAGAGAAGCAACCAGAATTATCTCTCAGCGATTTCCCGAGATTAAGGTTTTGGTTGTTAGTACCTTCGATGAAGATGATTATATTGCCCATTCAATTAAAGCAGGAGCCAAAGGATATTTGCTCAAGGACATGCCCGTAGAAGAGTTAGCTCAGGCGATTAGATTAGTCGCTCGCGGCTACAGCCAAATGGGCCCTGGGCTGATGGAAAAAATGTTTGACGGAATAGTTAGCGATCGCAGCCAGACAAAAAGCGAATCGCCTGAACTATTAGAGTTAACTGCCAGAGAAATAGATGTCTTAAATTTAATTGGGACTGGTTGTACTAACCGTGAAATTGCTCAACAACTCTATATTGCCGAAGGGACAGTTAAAAGTCATGTTACTCATATTCTCAATCGGCTTAATTTACGTAATCGAGCGCAGATTGCTATTTATGCCAATTCGGTAAAGTAAGCTTGCTAACTAACTGCTTGATATATTTTAGTCAAGCTAATTAGTTACTAAAAAGACTATTCTTATAATCAATATTTTTCTGTCATTCCAAAAAAAGTTTAACTGAGTGTCATTCGGTTAACACATCAGAATCTGAAAGAAGTCAGGCATTAGAACTTAGTACCTTTGAGATAGATAAAAAAAAGAGCAGCATATGAGCGAGCGCCTTTTTTCCGCTTATGATCAAATTCTTTAGAGCTAACAGCTAAGAGTTAATATATTCAACTAATGCTGTTTCTAAACTAATAATTAATCCATCAATATCGCTATTCATAGCAGTAAAACATTCAGCAGGAGTTATTTTAGGTTGAAAGTTAATTAATTTTAATTGCCCTTTGCCAATGCCCACAATTACCACCTCGACGGCTGGATCATAATGATCGACAATACCTAATATTTCCTGGACAATACCTCGAGTATTTTTGTTGAGTTTTTCGAGGCTATCTTGAGAACAGGCGACAAAGTGTGGGACAGGTTGTAAGTCAATTCCTAACACATCATCGCTTTCTCCCCATTCTTGTTTTAATCCCCAGGCTAAAGCTGCAAGCTGTTGTTCATAGTCAGTTACGAACAAGTCAAGTTGCGATCGCCATTTTTGTTCAGCTATTTCTGGTCGATTGTCGCCAAAATCAAACATATAACCCAATTTAAATATTCTGATTTTTGTTCAGCAGCTAATTGTCAACTTTTCTAGACGCTCGCTAGAAAATCACTGCATCAATATTCATCGTCTTCTGAGAATAAACCAAAGTCAAATAAGCGTTACGAATTTTAGTTATAAAAAAGCCTGAGATCTAAATCTCAGGCTCAAACATATTAACTCAATTGATTGGCTAAAGCTTTTAAACAGATGATTCTTGCTGTTGATAGAGATAGCAGTAGCGACCTTTGAGTGCCATTAATTCCTCATGTGTACCTCGCTCAACAATTGAACCCGCATCCATCATGACAATCGTATCGGCATTTTTAATCGTGCCTAAACGATGCGTAATAAAGAACACAGTACGTCCTTTGAGAGCCTCTTTGAGATTACGAGATACCTCTTGCTCGGTAGCAAAATCTAGGGCGCTAGTCGCCTCATCTAGAACCATCATGGCTGGTGCTTGGAGAATCGTACGAGCGATCGCAATCCGCTGTCTTTGACCCCCAGAAAGCGCCGATCCTCTTTCTCCTACTCTAGTGTTATAACCATTCGGTAGGGTCATAATAAAGTCATGAGCAGCAGCAATTTGAGCAGCAGCAATTATTTCTTCGGTAGTAGCATCAGGATTAGTTAGGGCAATATTGTCTAAGATTGAGCCTTCAAATAGTAGAGTGTCTTGTGGCACAACACCAATCTGACGACGTAGAGAATAAAGTTCTACACGGTTAATATCATAGCCATCAACTAAAATTCTGCCCCCTTCGGGTTCATAGAGTCGCGATAACAGCTTAGTCACCGTGCTTTTACCCGCGCCACTTTCTCCCACAATCGCCACAAAAGTACCAGGCTCAAACTCGGTGGTCACATTTTTAAGCTGTAGTGGGCCACTGCTTTTGAAACGGAAGGAAAGGTTATCATATTTGACTCGACCTCTAATGGCTGGCATAGGAATATTGTTGCGATCTTCTTCTCCTTCTTCGGGATGATCGACAATATCAGCTAGGCGTTCTAAAGATAAAGCAGTCTCTTGGAAATTCTGCCACAGAGTCGCCAGACGCATTACAGGAGTAGTAACATAACCAGCGATAATTCTGAAGGCGATTAATTGACCCAGAGTAAGTTTTCCATCCAGAACTAAATAAGCACCCATCCCCAAAATCAGGACGCGCGAAATTTTATTGAGAAAGTCACTGGCAGATTTAGCCAGAGTAGAAGTAATAACTGTTTGAAATCCAGTAGAAATATAGCGGGCATAACGTTCTTGCCATTTCCAGCGCGATCGCAATTCAATGTTTTGCGCCTTAACCGTTTGAATCCCCGTTAAAATCTCAACTAAATATGACTGAGTTTCAGCGTTGCGTTCGGCTTTAACTCTCAACTCTTTCCGAATTTGGGGGGAAAACATGAGAGTCAAACCAATAAATACAGGAATAATTGCTAGAGATAGCGCCGTTAACAACGGGCTATATGCCAACATTACCAATACATATAATACTGAGAATACGCAATCAAGAACTACTGTTAAGGCTGTTCCTGTCAAAAATTGACGAATTTTTTCTAATTCATTAACCCTGGTGGAAATTTCCCCCACAGGTCGCCGTTCAAAGTAGCGCAGGGGCAGTCTTAGCAAATGATCGATAATCTCTGAACCCAGGCTTAAATCGATCCGATTAGTAGTATCAACAAATAGGTAAGTACGTAAAGTCGTTAGTAAAGCCTCAAAAACATTAATCGTAATCAGAAATCCTATTAACCACCAAAGAGTATCGGGACTATTTTGACTAATTACCTTATCAATGATGACCTGAATCATCAATGGATTAGCCAGTTGAAATAGCTGAACAAAAAATGAAGCAATAAAAACTTCAATTAATACCCGCTTGTATTTTTTCAAAGCAGGATAAAACCAATTTAAGCCAAATCTTTCTTGGGGCGTATCCTTGGTTTTTTTGAGTAGCAATATTTCTCCGCCATCACCCCAGCTTTCAATAAAGTCTTCAGGTTTATAGCGACGTACACCCAATTCAGGGACGGCAATTACTAATTCTTGTTCATTTAGTTCATAAATGACGGCTAGACTATCTTGCCAATTAACTAAACAAGGGCCTTCTAAACGAGTAATTGACTTGGCAGGAATATTAATTAGCTGAGGATTAAGCCCCATCAATTCCGAAATACCACCACACAAAGGTAAAGATAGAGTCGGCGATCGCTCAAGCTGTTCTGTCAACACCCGCTTAATTACTTCTTTGCGGAAAGGCATACCAAAATGCTTGCTCAACATTTGAAAACAAGCTACTCCGACTTCTAAAGTGGTCTTACCACGATAAAAAGGATAGTCTTTCTGGACTGGCTCAACAACTTCTTCATCACCCTGGAAAGCGTAACCTTCTCCTAGTCCTTCTGAATCATCAAAATCTCCCTCAGCTAAATCTAGACGAGGTACGATATTGAGATCATCTTGCAAAAGCTCATCAAAAGCACTAAATTCTCGATCTACCTCGTCTTCTTCACCTTCTTCAAACCAACAGGTTTTAGGAATAGAGATCAGGCGAGCTGGTTGATTGCCTGCTACGGTGACAGTCTGAAGATCTTTGGTGAAAGCTAAACGATTGCCTACAGAAAATTCATTTACCGAACCACCACTGACCAACCACACCAAACTAGGATCGATTAATGGCTTGGCAAGTTCTTCATTTAACTGATGTTCTCCAGGGGGAAGATAGTATACCTGCGCCATTTCCGCGATCTTATTCGCCAGTTCTGCCAATTCCCAATCGCCTTGAGCCTGTTTTTCTAGCTGAATTCCCAACAGGTCAAAAACCTCAACTTTGGCGGGTTTAAGTCTATATTCCGCCGCCAACTCAGGATATTGATCCAGCAGCTTTAAAAAATACTCATTGTCCAGGGCTAGGCAAACTACTTCCGTACTAGCCATCGCTGTTTCACAAGGTATGCCCCGCGCCAGATTGACCCAACCAATAATTTCTCCTGGTTTTAGCTTATCTAGGGTGGTAGGCATCTTCGTGCGGGGGTCATAACCCAGTAGCCTGACTTCCCCTTCAGAAATAATTGCTACCTGTCCCTGCATCTTTTCCCGCATAATCATTACCTTACCCACCCCGAACCGCAATGGCTTTAAGTGAGGAGCAATTTGGGCGATCGCTTCGGGAGAAAGTTGATTAAATTGTGGAACTAGTGAGAGAAACTGCTCGACAATCTTGGTAGTCTTAGTAGTATTGATATTAGTGTTGGTCATGAGTTAGGTAAGCCTTATGAGGTTACGGGGCTAGAGAAGAAGGATACTTTTTGCTGGATTGATTCATTCAGCCAGCGATTGAATAACTCATCCAGCATTCTTTGTCGCATGGGCTGATCGAGTTTAGCTGAAATATAATTCTCTAACCGCACAATGACAATCCATTCGCCGACACGAGTAGGGGGAACTAATTGACCAGCCTGGCAAGTAGTCAGAATTTGAGCAATTTTGGGATGGGGAGCATTAATTTCTACAGGGCCAATTAGACCCCCTGTTTGCGCTTCAGTCCCTTGAGAATATTCCATGGCTAAGGCGCTGAATGCGTTTTGGTCGTCTTTAATGCGGAAATATAACTCTTGAGCAACCTCTGCTTTGGCGACGCGAATTAAAGAATAGACCACGCGGTCTAGTTGAGACTTGCGCTGAATAAAATAAGCATCCACATGATCGCTCCAAGTTTCCTGCTTATATTTATCTATTCTTAATTTTTTCGTAATTAGGTTTTGTAATTGCTGGCGGTTCATGCCCTGCTTGTCTAACCACTCTTGCACTTTTTCTTCAGAGGTAAGCTGATTTTGCTGACAAAACTGCTCAAAGATAGTGGTATTTTCTTCTTCGCTACATTTAATTTGGGCGATCGCTCTGTCCGTTAAGATCTCTTGGGCAAGTTTGGGTAGAATTTGATATTGAGTCAGCAGAGGAATAAGATCCTCGGCTGTATAAACTTGGTTATCTACTTCTAAAACTACACTCATATTTTTTGAGTTATTGATGATGATAGGCTAATAAATACAGATAATTACAACTGATTACAACTAATTTTATGATAAGCAACTTAAATTACAACTTTTACAACTTTACGCCATAACTTTATGATTTGATCTGCCGAATCTGCCTTGGTTTAAGCTTTCCTCCCCCCAATTTGGCTATCCTAATTTAACCTAGTTTGCCTAGAATGACACATCTGCGCAGCTTTTTCAGCTTTTTGGTAATTGCGTGAATCTACTATGATGAATTCAATTACACTTACCATTAAGCAGTAAATAATTAGGTCAACCTAATAAAACAGTTATTAATTGAAGGATCGAGAACAGATTAAAGTTAAGGTGCAAAAACGCCATCTTCTGCGCGTAAGGAGCGAACCTATTTTACTTTTATTTGGTCGAGTTATTTAGCAGAACTACTGCATAAGCACAAATTCCTTCCTCTCTACCAACAGGGCCTAATCTTTCGTTGGTGGTTGCCTTGATACTCACTTGTTCTAAATCTAAAGCTAGAGCTTCTGCCAGAGTGGAGCGCATAGCTTTTAAATGAGGCTTGAGCTTTGGCTGTTCCGCGACGATCGTGGAATCAATATTACCAATTTGCCACCCGTGCGACTGGATAATTGCTAAAACTTGTTTGAGCAGCATGATGCTATTAGCTCCTTTCCATTTGGGATCGTCAGGCGGAAAATAATGGCCAATATCTCCCAAGCCTAAAGCACCTAAAAGAGCATCCATGATTGCATGGGTTAAAACATCAGCATCGCTGTGTCCCAATAACCCCAAAGAATGAGAAATCTCGACTCCTCCTAGAATTAGTGGTCTATTCGCCACCAGTTGATGTATGTCATAGCCATTGCCAATACGAATGTTCATTGTTTGAATGAATTATCCTAGATTAGTTTCTGTATTAAATTTACTGTTGGAGTATTAAAAGTATGCCAAATCGTCTTCGTGCTTTTTATCGACAAACAATCTTGACAAGTATCTTAACTGCTTGCGTTGCCACAATTGCTACTCCTGCTTCAAGTCAAATTTTACCCGAAGTATGGGGAACAATCGGCTCGGTTGACGATCTTGTTAGTTATGGTGCTGGGGTTAGATTTGCTGGGGTAGGTGTGGAAATTGGTACAGGAGAAGAAGGTGCTACGGGGGCAGATTTCCTCACGTTTATTGGTTTTCCTGTGGTTTCTCCCTATGCGGGACTCGGTTATTACACTGGGGATGAAACGATCGCCTATTCAGCAGGTATTCACGTTGGCGCAGGTAAAATAGTTATTGGTGGCGGATATCATTCCGTTCGGGGTATTAATGGTCAATTGGGTTTTAAATTTTAATTAGACGCGAAGGACGGACGCGCAGCTAATCCTTTAGGGCGAAGCTTATCCGCAGGTGTATCCGTGATGGACACCTGCGGATAGACCCTTTAGGGCAAAAGATTTAATTTTTGCCAACCAAATAAGTGACACTTTTCAGCCTCTAGTTCGTCCGATCATTTGATAACCTAGCTACAATCACCTGCATAATTTGCATAATTGTCTGTCAAAGTTAAATAGCAAAGTCTTTTAACATCTCATCCATCACGCTTGAAATATTAACCTGGAATAAACTTTTAGTTTAAATAATCAAAATAACTATGTTGTTCTCTAAATCTAAATTGCACTTGAAACCCATACTTACCGCTTTAACTCTTGCTGCCTGTACCTTTGGGGGAGTTCATACCATTGCCCAGGCTCAAGGTAGTTCTGGTCTGCTTCTATTTGGTAACAAAGATGTAGACATTCTTAGTTACTATCTTGATTTTGGTGGTGTTGCTGAAAATCGCGATCGCTACCGTTTGAGAATTCCCAAACAAAAATTAGCCAACGGTGTAACTCAGTTGGTTATTTCCTATCCCGACTATTTCGATGGTAAATTTAACACTGATAAAATTGAAGTTAGAGTTGACGGTAAAAAAGATAATTCGTTACCACTTAAAAATGTGGTTTGGGACGAAAAAAATCACTTGATCCAAATTGACCTGGCTGAACCTCTTTTAAAACCCAAAAAACTTGAGTTAGTCTTTTCTAACGTAAGAAATCCTGATGTGGGAACATACTATTTTTATGCTCAAGTAGTTCCTGCGGTCAACGCACCTATCCCACAACGAGTTGGCGCTTGGGTGATTAGCATCAATCCTTAAATAAATGTAGTTAAAATTGCGTTGAAATTGCCGATTCGACCTCTGGCAGTGTTTAAAGATTAAAAAATAGGTTTATTTTACTTTTTTGCAAGCGACATAAAGTTTGTAAACTATAGCTTATAGCTAAAATATATCTATTAAATTCAAAAAGGTCAGTAATTCTATTGTAAAATTACAGATTGTGGCTTTTGTCAAGCACATTGACTGTAATTTATAAAGGAAATAACCAGTGACCCAGCGTACTTTAGGCGGAACTTCCCGCAAACAAAAAAGAAAATCGGGCTTTCGCGCTCGTAAGCGTACCAGTAACGGCAGAAGAGTAATCTCTGCTCGTCGCAAAAAAGGTCGTCATCGTTTAGCAGTTTAGTTTGAGTATTTGAGTTGGGACTACCAAAACCCCATCGGTTGCGAGATCGAAGAGATTATAGGGCTGTTTACGCACAGGGCATCCGTCGTTACAGTCCTCATCTAACTCTGTTTGCCCTTGACTGTAGGGATACAAAAGGTGCGGATTTCCCCCCAGCAAGTAGTTTTGGCATTTCCATTAGTAAAAAAGTAAGTAAAAAAGCCGTAGTGCGCAATCGGCTTAAAAGACAGATCAAAGGAGTCATCAGAAACTATTTGCAGGGAATTGAACCTGGCTGGAAAATCGTAATTGCAGTCAAACCCCAAGCAATAAAATGCAAATATGAACATTTTTTGCGAGAATTAGAAGAGTTATTAAAACAAGCAAAAATAATCAATGGGTATTAAAGAAGAGGTTTATTACGAAGGTGGTCCCCACGTTGGAGATTTAATTTTTAATATATTTTTAGCATTTACAGTAATCTGCATTCCCTTGACTGTTGGGGCAATTGTCAGAGCTTTGTGGCTTCGCTATCGGATTACAGACCGCCGTATTTGTGTAACTGGGGGTTGGAGAGGTACGCAAAGAACAGATATTATTTATTCTGAGGTCATGAAAATTGTTAAAGTTCCTAGAGGAGTTGGTTTGTGGGGAGATTTAGTGATTACCCTCAGAGACAAAAGCCGTCTAGAAATGCGTGCGGTTCCTCAATTTAGAGAGATTTACGACTATATCTCAGAAAGGGCAGCAGATAAGACAGGTAGACCTTTAGAGTCGATTAGAGTCAACTAAATAGCAGAGTATACAGTTTAGATCGGTTTTCCTCACGGGCGATCGATTAAACTGGACTGGCAATTATAATTATTCCATAAAAGGCTAAACAGATTAAAAAATGGACTTTGGTATCGGCTTCCTCTCAAATAATATCATGCTCCCCATCCTGGATTTTTTCTATGGATTAGTGCCGAGTTATGGTTTTGCGATTATTGCTTTGACAATTGTAATTCGTTTTGCAGTAGTTCCTCTGAGTGCAGGACAAATTCGCAACATGCGAAAAATGAAGATCGTTCAGCCGATGATGAAGGAACGACAGGAGCAAATTAAACAGAAATATAAAAACGACCCTGAGAAACAGCGAGAAGAACAGGCTAAAGTAATGCAGGAGTTTGGGAATCCTTTGGCGGGATGTCTGCCATTGGTCTTGCAGATGCCCATCTTGTTTGCCCTCTTTGCCACTTTGAGAGGATCGCCCTTTACTGACACTCCCTACGATATTAACGTTCAGATTCTGCCACAAGAACAGATCGAACGTGTTGCGCCTCAACCTTTTGCGACTAAGCCCAAGAATATTTATATCGAAGATGGTATCCATGAGAGAATCGCCGCTATGTTGCCTGGTGGTAACAAGTTAGCAGTGGGTGAAACTACCAAGGTGGAACTACAAACTCCTGATGGCAAATCCTTAAATACCCTGCTTAAAGAATACCCAGAGAGCAATATTAAGTCTGATTTAAAAGTTACCAAAGGTTTTGAGCGAGTAAGCATTAATGAAGATGGTACAATCACTGCTCTAGAACCAGGAGACGCGACCATTCAGGTAACAATTCCTGGGATTGCAGCTAATACTGGCTTTTTGTTCATTGAAAAGCTTGGTCGAGTCGGTGTAACTAATGAAGATGGTGGCATCAACTTTGATATTTTGGCAATGGTCTTGATGTTTGGTGTGGGTATCTACGTCAACCAACAGCTGAGTGGAACGCAAAATGCTACTGCTGGTGCAGATCAGCAACAGGCAATTAATAAGATTACGCCTTTGTTGTTTAGCGGGATGTTCTTATTTTTTCCCCTCCCTGCGGGTGTATTAATGTATATCGTTGTGGCAAACTTCTTCCAAACTGGTCAAACTTGGTTCTTAATGCGTGAACCTCTTCCAGATGATCTCCAGAAAATTCTTGATGAACAGGAAAAAGCAGAAGCTGCCACTAATAGAGATGCTTTACCATTTGAGAAAAAGCGTTCTAAGAAGAAAGAAAAAACTTCAGGTTAATAACCATTATCAACTATTGTGAAAAGTCAATTGAGTTTGGGAAAAGAATGGTTAGAGCAGCTACTTACTCTAATGGGTGTGGCTGCGGAAGTTAAGACAGAAGGGTTTGAAACGGTAAGTGCTGATTCAGACTTCAACTGGCTAAGTATTAGCGCTGATGATTTAACCGAGACGCAAAAGCAGCAGCTAATTGGTAACAAAGGTGAAAGTATTGATGCGATTCAGTATTTGACTAATACTATTCTTAATTTAGATACAGATCCAGAAGTACAAAGTTCTTTTGTGGTTGAGCTTGATGGTTATCGAGTTCAACGTAACCAAGAATTAGCAACCTTGACTCAAGATGCGATCGCTCAGGTACAATCAACAGGTGAAGAAGTGGCAATACCTGGCTTATCTTCAGCCGAAAGAAAACAAATACATTCTTTATTAGAAGGCTCGGAAGGCCTGAGTAGCGAGAGTCGTGGTCAAGAGCCAAACCGTCAGTTGGTAATTTTGCCTCGATAGTCTTGCCTAATGCCATCAGTGCGCTAATATCCAAATGCGTCATATTAAGTAAACAATGGAACCGATATATATTCCTCATCTGCTCAAAGCACCTAAAAGAACGGCAGAAATCATTGTAGATGATAATATTTCAGGCTTGGACACGTTAGTTCCTGTTAAGGGATTTATCTCAGTACGTCACGGAGGTAATTTTTTAGAGATTGTTTCCATAGCGGAGACAATTACTACTTTAGTTTGCGATCGCTGTTTACAGCATTATAATCATCGTTTGGCGATCGATACTTCGGAGTTAATCTGGCTCGAATCTGAATTAGAAAACGCGCAAGATCTTCCCTCTGAAAGAGAAGTGCATCTAGAAGATCTTTCCGAAACTTTACCCCCTAATGGACATTATGATCCTGAAGTCTGGCTTTTTGAACAGCTATCTTTAGCCTTACCCTTACGGAAAATCTGTGGTGCAGACTGTCCTGGAGCAAGCATTAAAACAACTTCAGATGATCATTATGTCGATCACCGCTGGTCTTCTTTGGCTGCCTTAAAAGAGCAATTAAACAGTACTCAAGACTAAGTAGGTTTAAGCATCGAGTATCGAATACCAACAATAATTTAATTGAGTAGTAAGAGTTGAATTTTGAACTCTTACTTTTTTTATGGCAACTAATTACTATTCATCTATATTTCGGGGACTGGTTCTGCATAGAATGCAATACCATTTTCTCCTACTGCTTGGAAATCAGGTGATTTAAGATAAGAATCTTTCTCTTCGATTGAGGCAGTATAGAAATTAGCATCTAACTTAGAATTATAAAAAGCATAGACAGGAACTGTTCCCGCTTCTTGCATCTCATAACCATAAAAAGCAATTCCCCCAAACGAGTAGTCAAAGTTTTTGTCCATGACAGCAAGTTCCTCTTCTGATGAAGCGTATAAATATGCTCCCGTATCGCTACTGATAAAACGATACACGGGAGTAACACCCGTCAGATCTGCTAGAGACTCTGGTTCAGGCGCACTCAGAAAAGAACTTTCTTTTAACTCATAATTAGGTTCGTTTTTAATTAAGGAGTCTTTCTCTATCTCTGAAATAGTATAGTATTCTCCCTGAGTTTCGCTTTCAACAAAACGATAAACTTCACTCTTATCGCTATCAACGCTAGGTATTTCTTCAGCAGTAACGGTAATCCTAGCCACATTATAATTATCAGCAGTGAAATCGGCGTTGGCAAAATCTGAAGAACTTAAGATTCTACCTTTTGACTTCAAGCCTGAATGAGTCCGAACTACTCCAGAGGCAGTTGTTCCCGTATTCGGTTCTGTTTGTCCTAAGAATGCTGTATTGGATTGAGCCTCATCATTTACTTCTACTCCTGCATCTAAGACTCGATCGCCAGAAATCACCAAGTCTGCGCCGATAAAATTTCCCTCTTCGTCAAATACAGGAATAGAGGTGGGATTATCATTGGCGATAAAAGCATCATTAGATGGTATCACCATTGAGGCGTAGTTGAAAAAACGACTATTAGGATCGTCGCTATCTAGAGTAAAAGTTTGACTGACACTTTCTCCAGGATCTATAACCCCTTCCACACCATCAATGCCAACTAGCGTTCCCTCAACTGTTCCACTACCACTATTGATAAATTCGGCTGACACCCCAACAGTATTACCGTCTTCAGCTAAACTTTCTAATCCCAGTGATGCTGGTTTATTGTGGTCATAGAGATCGAATTCGCCATTATGAAACCCGACCCAAGTAGGGGTGATGAATGTACCATTTTCGGGAGCAAGATTTTCAATGGTTACAGTAATGTTAGTCTGAGGCATTTTCTGACTACTCGATTATTTAAACTATAATTTTTTTTCTTACTTCTTAGCTAAATCTCGATTATCTAAAATGTCAATATAACTAAAAATATGAGTATTTTCACTGAATATTTTCTAATTAAATCAAGTATTATAACAAGTGTATTAATGCATTTGAGTTTAAACTATTTGCTTTATAATTAAGGTTTAAAATTTTAAATTGCTATTATTTTTTGAAACATTATTTTCATGAATTTTATAGTTAAGTAAAAATCTCGATCTCAAAATAGTAGTAAAATTAGTATTCTAAATAAGCATTGGGATTACAACAATATATAACGTTTCTCACATTAGTTAGATACACTTCGGTTGTATTTGAAAAAAGGGGAAAGAGGAAAAGGGAAAGGGAAAGGGAAAGGGAAAGGGAAAACGATGTATCTCATTTATTTGAGAATTGCTATAGATGTAATTCAATTAGTTAATATTATTCATTTATTAGTGCCAGAAGTAATTTTTTCTGGTAAAAAAAAGGTGATTACTTTATGATTTACTATAATTTAAGACCATAAGTAGTTTTGATGTCACCTAATATCACCTGATGATTTTATATTTTATTTATCTAAATCTATTTGACTAAGCGCAACAAATATTGGTAGGGTGCCAAGGAATAATTCAATAGTCTTAATGTATGAATAATACAGATTCTTTCGATCAACAGATTCTTAATTTAGTAAATGAAGAACGCGCTAAAGTTGGAGCTGATCCTCTACAAATTAATGAACAATTAGATCAAGCTGCCGATCTTCATAGTCAAGATCAAGCTAGTATCAACACTATGTCTCATACTGGCTCAAATGGTAGTAATATGGGTAGTCGTGTTCAGGACACTGGTTATCAATATTCAACAGCAGGTGAAAATGTCGCTGCTGGTTACCCAGATGCAGAAGCTGTTATGGCTGGTTGGATGGGAAGCGATGGTCATCGCGAAAATATTCTCGATCCTAACTTTGAAGATCTAGGAGTAGGATATAGTGTAGGGGATGATGGCAATGCTTACTGGACTCAGGTTTTTGGGGCAGATATGGCTTAGGAGCAATAATTTTCTTCTAAATCACCAAATCAAGCAGAAAAAATAGTTACTCAAAGCGATCGCCTGACCATCATATTTGGTTAAAAGCGATCGCGATCTTGCTCAAAACATAAATGGATTGGTTGCTCCCCAATAGTTAACTAGAAGAAGTACTATTAGCACTTCAAGAAGTTATCAAAGATTTTCTGGATCATGATGACAGAAACACCAAGCTAAAATATGACCACTGCGATCGCCACTGTACTAAAATCAATTACTGATACTGAACTGATTGAACTAGATCATGCTGATGTCTATTGGCACAGAATTTATCAAGTAGTCAACAGTAGCGCGCCGATTTATCTCTTATTTCCCCAAACTATTGAGGCTCTAGCTGAAATTGTAAAGCAGGCATCCCAGCAGCAATGGCGCATTTTAATCTGCGGTAACGCCAGTAAAATCAACTGGGGTAAGATTACTCAGAATATTCAGTTGGTAGTTAGTACTCAAAAATGCGATCGCCTAATTGAACATGCGGTGGGAGATCTTACGGTGACGGTGGAAGCGGGGATGAAGTTAGCTGATTTGCAGTCAAAATTGCGATCGCACCATCAATTTTTACCCCTAGATTCCCATTATGCCGATGCCACTTTAGGCGGAATTGTCGCGACGGCAGATGCAGGAAGTTGGCGACAGCGTTACGGTGGCGTACGAGATTTATTACTGGGCTTGTCTTTTGTCCGTGCTGATGGAGAGATTGCCAAAGCAGGTGGTAGAGTGGTCAAAAACGTGGCTGGCTATGACCTGATGAAGTTGTTTACGGGTGCTTATGGTACTTTGGGCGTAATGACTCAACTTACCTTTCGTCTTTATCCCTTAATAACTACTTCTCAAACACTATTATTAACGGGAACAGCAGAACAGATTACTCAAGCCACTCAAACTATCCGTAATTCTGGCTTAACGCCTACAGCAATGGATTTATTATCAGCCACGGTAATTGAGCAGCTAAATTTAGGCTCAGATATGGGCTTGATGATCCGCTGGCAAACAATTCCTGAAAGCATTGAACAGCAGATGTTACAGGTACAGGCGATCGCTAAACAGTTAGGTTTGGCTACTAGTATTTATCAAGATGAGCTAGAAGAAAAGCTGTGGCAAGACTGTGGCAAAATTATCAATCTTCCCGAATCAGCGGAGATAGTGACCTGCAAACTGGGTATTGTTCCTAGCAAAGCCGTGGAATTACTAGCTCAAATTGACGATCGCCATATTAATATCTCAGCTAGAGTTCATGCTGGTAATGGATTAGGAAGATTACAACTCAAGACCAATTATGAGCTACTAGAGCAAATGCGATCGCACTGTCAGCAGAACCAAGGTTTTTTAACTATTCTGGATGCACCCCAAGCAGTTAAACAACAGATAGATATTTGGGGGTATTCAGGTAACGCTCTCAAAACCATGCAGGCGATTAAAAATCAGTTTGATCCACAGAACATTTTAAATCCAGGTCGTTTCATTGTTTAACAGCAAGATTTAAACTCTGATTATTTTCCCTCAGATAGTCAGTTTTGCCCTCTCTAAGTTCTGCCTGAGAAATTAAATGCTACAATAAGTATGACATTATAAGTTAAAACAATATGGTTCAAAGACTTAAACGGTGGGAATCTCCCCGTAAACAAGGACGTAACGACAAAGGAAAAGGTGGCACTGCCAGAGCAAGACAACTTCGTAAACGAGAACAAATGCTACGACAGAAGTTGAAAAGCAATGATTCATCAAAACCAGAAAAATTCAAGCAAGAAGAGAGGGAAGTAATACTCCCTCTTTTTTATTGACTACTTTATTTGTTTTATTTGTCTGTCTAAAACCGATCGACACCTTAAAAGCTATAATTTATCAATTTCACATCTAGGATCGCCAATATCATCAAGTCTATGTCTTTAGAAATAATTATTGCGATCGCAGCAGCAATCATTCTGTTGCTGTTATTTACTTGGTTACTCAATGTTCTTAAGTCAACTATCAAAACAGTCTTAATAATTGTGGCGATTTTGATCTTGTTACAGATTAGCTTGGGAGTCAATTCAGAGCAGATTATCCAAGCAATATTGCAAATAATAGAACGCATTCAAGAGTTAATCTTTGCTAAGTAGAGCAGTAGGGCGATTTTCCCAGTCAAAGGTTAAGCTAGACATTTCAATTAAGCTAACTCTCTATTTGACTTTATTTCTATCCAGCTATGTCGCCCAAGAATCAAAATAATCGTACTAAAGAATCGTCAATTAGTTCTCAGTTAAAGTCGAGTATTGTCCACAAACCCTTTGAGACAGGGACAATCAATATTTTTAATCCTTATCGAGCTAAAAATAAACCCCATGATCGATTAGATCAATTAGCTGCACCAAAGCTGTATTTAGATGCTCAACTACAATCCGAGCAATTTGCGACTAATTCAGAAGTTGCAGATCATCAGTCCAATTGGTTAGATCGCTTACTCAACCCCTGGAGTATTAGCGCGATCGCTATGATCTTTTTGGTCAATTTAATCTCAGGAGCAGTCATTTGGCGCAATTCTCGTTCCCTTGCTAGTGTTGAACCAGTTGAAGCTGTAGCTAGTTTGGGGAGTGCGAATATTGCCAGTGAGGAATTTATGCCTCTTAACCTAAGTACTCTAAGTCGATTAAAGATGGCAGAAGATTTAACACCATCTACCCTTGTCGCGCCGATTATTCCTGCTCTAGCACCGATTAATCTGGCACGCTCAGCGATCAATCCACAATATTATTACCTACTCACTGAATATCATGGCGATTCTTCCCTAGCTTTAGCCAAACAAAAAGTTGAGCAAGTTTCTCTGGTAAATCTTCCTCAAGGAATATTTATTTACTTGGGTGCATATAAAGATCGCGCTCAGGCAGAACAGTTTGTCGCTCACTTAAAACAAGAAAATTTGACGGCTCACATTTATCCTCCCGACTAGTTTTGTTCATAGGCGCTAAATAGCTCCTGTCTTATTTTTCGCTTAATATTGATATTTTTAGGAGTAGCAAAACTTTCTTTCCCTAAAGCAAGTAAATTGTATTCGTGGCGAAAAGATTCTGTAATCGCTACCCTTTCGGTGCTAAGTTTGACCTTCATTTTAACTACAAACCGATGATTAGACTTGGCTTCAACATATCTTAGTTGCATTTTATGAGCTGGAAATTTTTGCTGTAGGGATTTAAATGCATCAAGCATAATTACCCAGTTAATATCTTCATTGAAAGTTACCTCAACTGAATCCATCAAATCTTGAAGCATTGTTTCAAACTCACTGGAGCGAAGATTATCCTGATGATTTTCAGGCAACCGTTTCTGCTGAGCGCTTGCTAAATACAAATATTGGCAAACCACTTTAGAAAAACTAGTCTGACCATTAATTTTAAGATTTTCAAAACAAGCACCAGTCAAAATTGATTGATTGAAATTGGTAGTCCATGCCTTAGCAAGTATCAAATCAGCTTGGGTTAGGTTTGCATCGGTTAAATTTGCACCTGTTAAATCAGCTTGGGTTAGGTTTGCATCGGTTAAATTTGCACCTGTTAGATTAGCTTGGGTTAGGTTTGCATCGGTTAGATTTGCACCTGTTAAATTGGCTAAACTCAAGTTAGTGGCACTAAAATTTGCATCTGTTAAATCAGCTAAACTCAAGTTTGTTTTGAACAGCTTAGCTTTAGTCAAATTAGCTTCGTTGAGATTTGCTTGCTCTAGGTAGGCGCGGGTTAAATTTGCGGTAGTAAAATTAGCCTGAACTAAATTAGCATGATTAAAGTTTGTATCCTCTAACTGTGCTAGCTCTAGGTTGGCTCTGGTTAGATTCCCTCCCGTAAAATTAGCGCCCTTAAGATTGGCTTGATGAAAGTTGGCTCCCGACAATTGAGCTCCAGTAAAATCGACAACCCTCAAGTCTGCACCAGTAAAATTAGCCAAACTCAAGTTTGAGCTAATAAATCCTGCGCCACGGTAGTTCGCCTTAATTAGGATAGCTCCTGTTAAATTGACCCCACAAAGGCTGGCACCACTTAAATTAGCTTCACTTAAATTAGCTCCCGTTAAATCCGCACCATCAAAATTTGCCCCACAAAAATTACATTTAATTAGTGTCGCTCCTGCCAGATTAACTCCTGTTAAGTTAATTCCCAGTAAAATTTCGCCACTTAAGTTAATTCCTCTCAAATCTAACTGAAGATAGCGGTTTCTTTTTCGCCATTTGTTCCAAGATTTAACACCACGTTTAAGAGCAGTCAAGCATTTTTTATCGACCATCATTACCTTTTAATTAAATTGTAATAATTTTGTTTTTTTGCCCTAAATTATACATAGTACTTTTCCTTATGTAGCAATTAACTCTAATTAATTTTATTTTTAGCTAATTCAGCGTCAAAAAAGTCGCGTATTTTTGATTCAAGCAGGCATTTTATTTAACGATCGACAGTACACTAAAAGAATATGTCACACTAGAAACATAAAGAGCGGTAATTACTCTCTTAATCAAAAATTGGTGGTGGATTTAGTATCCTGGAATCTACCAAACCTAATATTTTTTTTGTAAACGGTTATAAGGATATACAAGTCATGGGATTATTTGATCGCCTTAGCAGAGTTGTTCGAGCCAATATTAACGATCTAGTCAGTAAAGCTGAAGATCCTGAAAAAGTCTTGGAACAAGCTGTCATTGATATGCAAGAAGATCTAGTGCAGCTTCGTCAAGCTGTTGCCAGATCGATCGCCACTCAAAAACGTACCGAGCAACAATATAACAAAAATCAAACAGAGGCTAGTAACTGGCAGCAAAGAGCCCAGTTAGCATTGTCTAAAGGTGATGAAAACCTAGCTCGTGAAGCACTGGTACGTAAAAAATCATTTGCTGATACTGCCACCAGTCTCAAGACTCAATTAGATCAGCAAAGCGGTCAAGTTACAAGCTTAAAACGTAACTTAATTGCCTTGGAGAGTAAAATCTCGGAAGCTAAAACTAAAAAAGATATGCTGCGCGCTAGAGCTAATGCAGCTAAAGCAAATAAACAGCTACAGGATTCCATGACCAACATTGGCACTAGTACCGCTATGGGTGCATTTGAGCGCATGGAAGAAAAGGTCATGGCATTGGAGGCGGAATCGGAAACCGCAGGCGAATTGGGTGGTAGTGGTATCGAACAGCAGTTTGCTGCCTTGGAAGCAGGGAGTGGGGTTGATGATGAGCTAGCTGCGATGAAAGCACAACTATCAGGTACTTCTGTCGAAACTCCCAAATTAGAAGCAGCCGCCCCCTCCGCTAGTCCCCAAGATGCTGTAATTGATGCCGAGCTAGACGAATTGCGTTCTCAACTTGATAAATAATTGACTATTTTTAAAACTATTGATGCAGCAGGTAGTGATTAACATTACCTGCTATTTTTTATATGGCGTTAGTGAATGCATAATGATTTAAATAGAAAATTGACGTAAATGAAATCATTGTCTGACCAACAGCCAGCGCATTTTGAAGAAGAAACGACTCTTGGCGGATAAAAACAGTAAAGTTTGCCAAGCTTACGGCTACCACCGTTCTACATCCTGAATCTCAATCAAAATCTCTACCACAGACTCCTGCCCTCCTATCGCATAGATTACAGCAGCTAGTGCCAGCATATGATGTGCAAACTCCTGCTTGGATAGTGATAGCCATAGCCAGTGTCTCGTAGTTTGCCAAAGGGGAAGAAGTTCGTCTGTTGGCATCTTCGACATTTGAGAGGCTAAGGCAATCAAAATTTTAATGCGATCGCTCTTAGATCTAATACCATCAACAATGCTAAATGCTTCGGGTAAGAGTTCGGATGACAGATGAGGTGCTATATCTGTGAGAGCTTGGACGCGATAAGATTCATGATGTAGACCTTTGACGACAGCGAGGACTTTTGATAACAAGTTAGGTGGCAGCTTAGGTATTAAAACTGAGAGGGCTGTAGCGATCTCCCAATCTTCTTCCTCGCTTTTAATGGCATCGAGAGCTTCCTGTAACACTTCTGCTTGTAACGCCTCTGGGAGCATGGGTGCTAGATCCGCCAGGGATACAGAACGACACCAGTCCTCTTCGACAGCCCTAGCAGAATCAAGAGCTTTTTGTAACACTTCTGCTTGTAACGTCGTCTCTGGCAGAACATCGGCTACAGCCGTTAAAGCTCCAGAACGATATACATTGTCGCGAAAATCTGTAGATGGAAGAGACTTGGCTGCGGTAAGTGCTTCTAATACCACCTCGGTTCGTAGCGTCTCTGGTAGCTTGTCTGCTAGTGCAGAGAGAGCCAAAGCGCTAGTATATTCAGTGTTTAAGTTAGGATTCTTAGCCAGATCGAGTGCTTTTAGCAACAAATCGGGTGACAGATGAGGCGCCAGGACTTTTAGAGCCTGAACGCGATTAATCCCAGATGGCAGAGCCTTACCAATGGCGAATGCTTTTGGTAGCAAATTAGGTGGCAGCTTGTCTACCAATTTCTCCAATGCGTTGAGACGAAAATTTTCATCAAACCCAATAGACTCGATCGCAACCAATGTCTTTTGCAGGACTTCTTCTTTTGTATCCTGCGGTAAATAATCGACAATCTCAGTTATAGCTCGAACGCGATTAAATTCAGATGGCAGAGTCTTGCTAATGGCGAGTGCTTCGGGTAACAGATCGGGTGGCAGCTTGTGTATTAAACTCTTCAGTGCATTAATACAATCTTTGCCACACTCTATAGACTTGACTGCAACCAGTGCTTTTTGCAAGACTTCTTCTTTTATATCCTGTGGTAAGTAATCGACAATCTCCGTCAGTAAACTTGCTTGAATTTGGGAATCTGTGTTTTGTAAAGCATAAGTTAGCGCTTCTAGAATTTGTGTTCGTCTCATCATGAGATTTACTTAAATAGGCGTTGCTGATTTGAAGTACACCATTAATGATGTTATGGCCGAAAAGAAATTCATAGATTCTTTCTTTAGGGTTGCAGCTCTTTAAAATCACACTAACACAGGTTTATTCTGTCTTTTGCAACTTTTTGCGACACACCCATCATGACAATTCGGCAACGCCTTTTATATTTATTTGACTCAGACTCAACAAGTTAACTAAGCTTTATTCTTTGCCCTGGCATAACAAGCTTCCGCTTCGTCAGTTTTCCCTTGAGTGGTCAAGAGCTTGCCCAAAACTAAATAAGCCTGATGGAAGTTGGGATTGAGTTTAATGGCATGGCGTAAACAGGCGATCGCTTTATCTACTTGACCTAGCTGAAAAAGATGTTGTGCTAAACCAAAATGTTCTTCAGGCTTGACTAAATCTGGCTTGAGGTCGAAAGCTTTAAACCAACAGAGTATTGCCTGGTCTTTTTTGGCAATTTTAAAGTAAACTTGAGCTAAATTACGGTAGGTTTGCACAAAATAGGGATCGAGTTCCACTGACTCTTGATAGCAACTAATTGCTTTAAGCCACTGCTGTTTTCGAGCATAGGAATTACCCAAGTTATGCCAAGAAACAGCCGAATTGGGCCGCTGAGCTACAATTGACGATGGTAAAATTTCCGCTGATTTAGCCTCTGGTTTAGGTGTATTGTTAGGTGATGGTGCGATCGCTTGGGGTAATTGCTGAACAACTTGATGTTGGTTGGCAGAAGATTTAGACTTGGACAGCAAGTGTTTAATTGGTTTTGTTAAAGCTAAATTATCATCGGCTGACTCGCCATTAGATAAAGACATTAGCTGATGATAAAAAACTACTGCCTGTTGCCATTCCTCTAACTCTTCTAAAATTTTCACTAATCTTGCTAGTTGAGTTGTGGCTTGGGGATTGAGCCTGACTCCATGAATATAAAAAATACTGGCTTCTTTGAGTTTTCCTGCTCGATCGAGGCGATCGCCAAAACTAAAATACTCGGAAGCCGAAAGCTTTTCTGGTTCAAGGTTAACAGCTAGACAAAGACAGTCTAAGGCTTGTTCTGTATCTCCTAATTCTTCCCAAATACGTGCCAAGCTACGATACGCTCCAGCCAAATTAGGATCGATAATTATTGCTTGTTGATAATAATCTAAAGCCTCTTGCCATTTTTTTTGTTCAGCGTAGAAGCTGCCTAAATTAGCATAGATAGGTGCAGAATTAGGATTAATTTCTAGTGCCTTGGCATATACCCCTAACGCCTCGGCTTTCTTGCCTTTAATTTTTAAAATGTTACCAAAAATTTTATAGGCATCAGCATTTTGGGGATTCAACTGCAAAGCATTTTTACAGGCAGCGATCGCATCACGCCAATTGCGATCCTGAAAATAAATCCAGGCTTGTTCTACATAAATTTGGGCGATCGCTTTTTTCTGCTGTTGATTTGGTCGATTTGGTTGATTTTCTTGATTTTCTTGATTAGTAGATTTGATGAGCGCCAGAGAATGCTGAGAATGTGGCAAATTATTCTCAGGGTTGCTGCCTAAAGAAACAAGATTTGAGGATTTTAAAGTATTGTTCATTAAAAAACCAGGAGTAAAATAATTCGACGCTGCAAAATAAATCACTCGACCTTTTACAGTAGTTTTCATGCTTGATAGACTACGCTGTTTATGAACTAGCTTTTAGCTTTTAGCTTTTAGCTCTTAGCTTTTTAGAGTTCAACTCATGTATTCCATTCAACTGAAAATTGCAGTAATTCAAGGCAAATTGGCGTGACTATCGAGCAACATAGACAGTTATTAGCGATGGTCAATCTTATCTCAGAAAATTATCAATCGCCAGATTTAAATTTTTACTCTGTTAGTTTTCAATGACTAAGATCGAGTACCGATCATGACTTTAAATAAAATGATTCCCCGACGCGATGCTAGTGCTAAAGCATACCGCTACGCATATCCTTTAGGGCTAGTCCCTAGATTCATTGTTCATTGTTGAGCCTCTGCGCGGCGACTATCGGGAATAGGTTCTGCTGGAGTAATATCCAATTCGGGAGATATATCTTTACCAGGAACAGGTAAATCAAAATTTGGCCCTTTACGAATAATACTGCTACCGAAATAAAGAGCGAATACAAACAAGATGCTATAAACGATCGCAAAAGCAGTCAAAGAGGTAAGTACATTACCAGGAGGTAGTTGGGAAGCAGCATCAACGGTACGAATTTCTCCGTATACTGTCCAGGGTTGTCTCCCGACGCAACGCACGATCCAACCACACTCGACGGCAATATATCCTAGGGGGGCAGAAAATAGCCAGAGTCTTAACAGCCATTTTTGTTGTGTAATATCTGCTGGCGATAGTTTTCCTCGTATCCACTGTAAAACGGTAATTGCCATTAATCCTGCCAAAATAAAGCCGATCGCAATCATGATTCTAAAGGCATAATAAACCAAGCCAATCTGATGAGGTCGATCTTCAGGGGCATATTCTTTTAAACCTAATACGGGTTCTGATAGTTGAGGCTTAATTTCCAGAATATAGCTTAATAAGCCAGGAATTGAGATTTCCCAGTTGTTTTTCTCGGCTTTGTCGTTAGGAATTGCTAACATACTCCAAGAAGGCGATTCCCCCGCAGGAATCGTGTCCCATTGTGCCTCCATCGCCGCTAGTTTAGTTGGTTGATAGTGGTACACTTGCTCGCCACTTAAATGTCCAATATATAGCTGGAGAGGAGTAACAGCGATCGCGATCGCTAAAACAATCTTAAAAGAAAGAGTGAAAAATTCTGAATTACGTTTATTTAGTAAATACCAAGCGCTAATCCCGCCGATGACAAACAACGAGGTTTCCATTGTGGCAAAGAACATGTGGAGAACACTATTGAGCATGAACGGATTAAAAATTGCCTGAAAGTAGTCAGTGACTACAAAATTACCATCAATAAAATTTCCCCCCACAGGAGTTTGTAGCCAAGAGTTAGCGCTTAAAATCCAGAAGATCGATAAATTTGCACCAAGAGCTACCATAATTGTTGCAAAGTAGTGCATGATTGGCGGCACTCGTTCCCAGCCGAACAGCATGATGCCTAGAAAGCCAGCTTCCAAAGCAAACGCCATGGACGCTTCAAAACCGAGAACACTGCCAAAAAAGTCTCCTACCGCCTGAGAAAATGGGGCCCAATTAGTACCAAATTCAAATTCCATTGGTAGCCCTGAAGCTACGCCGACCCCAAAATTTAGGACATAGAGTTTTGCCCAGAAACGAGCATGATAGTAATAGTTTTCGTTACGAGTTTTCAGCCATAGTCCTTCTACCACAATCAGATAGATGGCCATGCCAGTTGTCAAAACTGGCCAAAGCATATGAAAGATTGCTGTTAAGGCAAACTGTAATCGCGAGAGGACTACTGTATCGGATAAAAATTCCATTGCTATTATCTTGATTAAGCCTGATAAATTAGGTTGTAGAAGTGTTGCCTTAAGTTGAAAAATAAACTTCTACTCTTGTCTGTTTCAGTCTAACGATTATCTAGATGGGCAATGGTTAAATAAAGCTTTATCAATTCCGCTGTTTAGTTTGAGGGAATTATTTTTTTCAGTCTGGAAAGAGGGTTATCTAGAGTTTGTTTACCGAAAATACCGAACTGCTGAACATAGTAATGAATTGATAATTAATATTATGATTGAATCAAAATATTAATAGCTTAGGTATCAAAAAAATGTGGCAATTTATTTTAACTTGGTTAGCAACTGCTGTTTCCTTGATCGTTACAGCATTTATCGTCCCAGGGTTTACTATTGTCAGCTTTTCTTCTGCTGTAGTGGGGGCAGCAGTTTTGGGTTTGATTAATGCGGTGGTCAAACCAATTTTAATTTTGTTTACCCTGCCGTTAACAATTTTGACTTTGGGACTGTTTCTTTTGGTAGTAAATGCGATCGCTCTTGGTTTAGTCAGTTATCTTACTCCAGGTCTAACTATAGCAGGATTTTTTCCCGCCCTTTTTGGCTCAATCGTGCTTACTATAGTATCGGGACTGATTAATCAGCTTTTTCCAACTGTATAAAGATGAATATAAGCATGAAAAAGGGTTGACACAACTATTACATCGTATCAACCCCAGGTTTGGGAACGCGCTTTTAACTTAAAATATAATTCTTGTTACTGAAGAACTAGTTTGACGTTGGCATTTTGTAAACCACGTTGTTTAACGTCAGCCAAGGTTTTGTTAACAGCGTATTTTTGGTTGATTGAGTTGATTAGCTCAGTTTGGTTGTGCTTTTTAGCAACACCCCAAAGGTCAGCGATTAGGTCGAATGTACCATCACTGTTTTCAGACCAGCCTAGATCGTATTCGCCTTCTAAAGTTGCAACGATATCAGCACGAAGTCTTTGACCGTTGTAACCACGAACGTCAGCGTTAGTTTGAACGTTGATTCCAAGATCGCGAAGGGAATTTACGAGAATTGCAGAATCGCTGATTTTGGTGCGTAGAGTGCTAAAGTGAGACATTTGATTTCCTCCAGTAGAAGAGATATAAACAACAACTTTAAAATTAATAACCGTCTATATTGACGAGTTATTTTCCTGAAAACTGCTAGCGAGTGCTAGCCTCTGCTTCTGCAACTCCTGAGAAATTACAGAAGAAAGCCTGTTAAAACTCCAGTCGCTGATATTCAGCAACGGAGGCTGATGCAGGTCTGGCTCTTTGCCTAGCCCAATCTCTTAGGGCTGTTACCTGTTCAGTCATTGTCCGAGACAAAGGCAAGGTAGCTTTAATCGCAGCGATTATATCAAGCTGCGTAAACTCCCTGTCTTGAGCAAAAGCATCATACATTGCCGCGATGATCGCCTGCTCAATCTCTGCCCCAGAAAAACCATCGGAAACTTTGGTTAACTGTTCTAAATCGAAGCGATTGATTTCAGAACGTCTTTTGCCCAAATGAATCCTAAAAATATCTTCTCTCTCTGCGGAACTAGGTAAGTCCACAAAGAATATTTCATCAAATCTACCTTTACGGAGAAACTCGCCTGGCAATCTTTCAACTCTATTCGCCGTTGCCATGACAAACACAGGGGATTTTTTCTCTTGCATCCAGGTGAGAAAAGAACCAAATATACGACCCGATGTTCCACCATCAGAATCACCAGAACCTCCTCCCCCAGCAAAAGCCTTGTCTAGTTCATCGATGAACAGAATTACAGGAGAAATAGATTCAGCAGTTTTTAAGGCACTACGTAAATTTGCTTCTGAACGTCCGACGGTAGAACCATCATAGACGCGACCCATATCTAAACGCAGTAAGGGTAAACCCCAAAGGCGAGAGGTCGTTTTGGCAATCAAAGATTTACCGCACCCAGGAACACCTAAAATCAACATTCCCTTGGGTTGAGGAAGACCATATTCTCTAGCTCTCTCGGTGAAAGCATTAGAACGCTGTTTTAGCCAGCCTTTTAATTCCTCTAAGCCACCAACTGAATTAAGAGTTTCATCTTCTTCAATGTACTCTAAAATTCCATTACGACGAATTAACTGCTTTTTCTCCGAAAGGACAATTTCAACTTCGCTCTCCGTCAGCTTACCAGCCTTAACCTGAGCTTTACGATAAACTTTTTCAGCCTCATCCTTGGTTAAACCAAGGGCAGCTTTGAGTAATTTCTCTCTCGTCTCAGTATCTAGGCGATTTCCTCTACTCTTAGCTAGCCGTTCGGAAAGAACCTGATTTAGTTCGCTTAAGTTAGGTAGAGGGTAATCTAGGACCACAACTTCTTTCTCAAGCTCAATTGGTACAGTCTGTAGAGGAGACATCAAAATGATTACTTTGTCAGTGCCTTTAAATGATGCGATCGCATCACGCAGCCATCTAACTATCACGGGCCCATCAAGAAAAGGATGAAGATCTTTGAAGATGTAGATACCACCTCCTTTCTGTCTAATAGTCCATTCAATCGCAGCTTCGGGCGACACTGTATTGTGCTGTGTTGCTTGAGTAGTCTGACCGTATTCAATCATTCCTCTGGTAACAGTCCAAACGAATACTTGCTTGTACTCAGCATTGTCTTTGGCAATTTTAGCGATCGCCTGCTCTGCCCGTTCTTCTTCTGGTGTAATCAGATAAATTAACGGATATTGAGCTTGGACTAGAATATTTAGTTCTTCTTTCATGATATCGACCCCACTAAACCCCTTGCTCGCTAAAGTTTTAACCTGCTTCTAAACCTATTTTGAACCTATAAGCAGGAAACTAGTTCCTCTTCGTTAGGCTTCTCCGAACTCGACCCTTGATTAGTAACTTCTAACGGAATACTATCTTCAACTGTAACTGTTCGGTTACTGAGAGAAACCATTTCGCCATCTCGCATTACTATCGGTGAATCACAATCAGGACACATATGGATCTGATGAGTTTGACCGTGAACGGATGATCTAATTTCGTCTACTTTGTCAGGAAACTGCATATAAAAAGCGATCGCTTTTTCTACTAATGCTGACATGGATTCAATATCTACCGCGGCTTTAATCTTTAGCTTACGATGCAGCTCTGGAGGTATATATAAAGTTATCTTTTGCTTAGTTTGCATATCACTTAAGTTTAATAATTACCCGGGTATATAAATCAATTTACCTAGCCTAACTATTTCTGTCAAGACAGTATGCTGTTTTGACGTCATTATTGTAATATTACTTTACAAAGTAGTTAATCGGGATGTTCAATTTACTGGCAAGTGGTTAGTTTACTTAACTGTAAAACAATATCATCGATGCCTTGAACTATAGGATCGCTGGGTTGATCGATCGGTTGGTTAGTAATAATACTAAAGACCAAAGTTCCGTATTGAGGATGATCTAGATAGCCAGATAGAGCCTTAACTCCTCGAAGAGTTCCTGTTTTAGCTCGTACAGTTCCTTGAGCAGTGGTCTGTTGCAAGCGATTTTTCAGAGTGCCACTAATTCCCGCCACAGGAAGTGAAGCCAAGAAAACCTCATGACCTCGCCCATGATACATGGCTCTGAGGGTAGCAACCAAAGTTCGGGGAGTTGCCAAATTATGGTGAGACAAACCAGAGCCGTCTTTCAGCCGATAGCCGTTAGTATCAACACCTAAACTTGTTAAGGCTTGCTGAACCGATTGAGAACCACCCAAGTAGCTCAATAAGGTATTAGCATAAGCGTTATCGCTGTTGAGGTTGGTTACTTTGATCCAATCGCCAATTGATGTCGAATTAATTTGATTGTCGGGATTAAATGCTTGTAAGGCTGCGGCGGTGACTAAAAGCTTCATATTAGAAGCAGGAACCATGTAAGAATCTGGGTTAAGGCTGTAAATATTTGTCCCCCCCAGAGATTGCACCAAAATAGCCCATTTGCCTTGATTTAGTTCTGGGCGATCAATAGTATTATTAATTGCCGTCGTAATATTACTAGAGCAAATACCTGAATTGTTTTCTGAAGAAGGCGGAGGAAGTTTGATTGAATCTAAACTATCGTCAAAACTAATTGCTGTATTGGCACTAGCGACCGAAAGAGAAAAAGGACTAATTAGAGTAATGCAGGCAGCAGCCAATGAAAGATAGTGTGTGAGATAGCGCATGAATTTAGTCAAATTGGAAGTTAAAACTGTTTAGATTGCTTAATTAAGAGCAGATAGAGTAATTGAAGAGAAAAAAGCTCGACGCAACCCAAATTTGTCAAAAAAAACCCTAGTAAAACGCGACGTATACTAGGGTTAATCACGCATCATTAATTCTTTAGCGTTGTTCAAGATAAACTTGATATTAGCTTCAAATTATCTTTATTTCGTCATTAATCAAATCTAAGGAACTGTCATGATGCTTTGAGGAGTAAATTGAGGGTTTTAATCGACAAATATTCTATTTAGCCACAGTTTTAATCGATCTTTTTTAGATTTGTCAAGTAAGAAAAGATTTTCATTTGATGTTAGTTCAGACGCTAATTAATCTCCTACAAATTCAGAAACTGTTGAGCTTTGGTAATTACATTTGCTAAAGAGCCAGGTTGAAAGGGAGAAACTAGATTAGCTGAACTAGTTAAACTTTGAAAAGGTGCTTGGCCACCACGCTGACATAAGGCAATGTATTCGGTTAAAGCGCCTGTAAAATCAGATTCAGCCTTGACCCAAAACTGCATTGCACAGCACAAAGCCAAAGTGTAGTCGATATAGTAGAAGGGAGAGCAGTAAATATGTTGTTTCTCTTGCCACAAACCGCCTTGTGCAGGATATTCAAGGTCTTCATACTGTCGCCAGGGGAGGTAACGAGCTTCCATTTGCTGCCACATTTGGTTTCTTTCCTGTGGTGTAGCTTCAGGGTGAGCATAAACCAGATGTTGAAAATGATCTACTGCGCAACCATAGGGTAAAAACAGAATTGATTGTGCCAAATGAATTTCGCGAAAACGATCGGCATCATCACCAAAAAACTGCTCCATTTGTGACCAGGTAAGGAATTCCAAACTCATCGAATGAATTTCACAGGATTCTAAAGTTGGCCAGAGATAGTCAATTAAAGGTAGATTACGGCTTTGCCAAGCCTGAAAAGCATGACCCATTTCGTGAGTAAATACTTCGACATCACCTTGTGTCTGGTTAAAGTTGGCAAAGATATAGGGTACGCCTGTGGTGGGAAAGCTAGTACAAAAACCACCGCCAGCTTTGCCTGGACGAGTTTTAAGATCCATAAAATTCCCTGCAACCATCATGGCAAAGAAACTACCTAATTCTGGGTGCAGGTTATCAAACATCTTTTGCGCCTGTTGGAGCATCCAGTCATGATCTCCTTGGGGTTTGGGGTTTCCTTGGAGGTCAAATACAGCCTCATCCCAATACATGACCCATTCCAAATGAAGTTTTTGCGCTTTTTGGTCAATGATTTTTTGTGCTAGAGGGACAACTTTTGCCACAACTTCATCACGGTAGCTGGCTACGTCGGCTTCTGTGTAGTCAATCCGCTGCATACGTTTATATCCCAGACCAGTATAGTTATCGTAGCCCAATTTCTGAGCCATTTGGTGACGTAGTTTGACTAGTCGATCGTAGATGCTGTCTAGTTGGGTTTGATGTTGCTTAAAGAACTGCCAGCGTACTTTTTCCGCTTCATATCGGGTTTGGCGATCGCTATCTTGAGTATATTTACGAATTCCTGAAAGATTAAGCGTTTCTCCTCTAAACTCGATTTCAGCACTGGCTAATAATTGGACGTATTGATTAACTAGCTTAGATTCTTGGACTAGATCATCTTCTATAGCTGGTTCAAAGGTGGTCACGTCTGCCGACCAAAGACTAAAAGCTTGTTGACCCAAGATAGATTCTAATTGTGGCCGATCTTGACTGTTTAACAGCCTGCGTTTCATAGCAACTTCCAGGGCGGTTAATTTCGGCCTTAGTTCGTCACTATATTCCTGTGCTTGTTTGTATTCCTCATTAGTTGTATCTTGACTGAAGTTGAGGGAAGTCATTGCACTCCAAGTATCTAAGCGACGGCGCAAATCTTCCCACTGCTGTAGAGCTTGTTCTCGATCTAACCTGGTTTGAGCTTGATCTAATGCGGTGTTAATTGCTCGATACTCTGCTGTAACTTGCTCAATAGTGGGGGTTTCTACTTGGATCTCGGCAAAGTTAATTTTGGTCTGACTCATGACTAAGAGAAATAGCTACATCTAAAATTTTAGCGAAGTTAGAGATTTGGCAGTTGTGACTTAGTTATGATGAGATAAAACATGAATCGACCGTCACCAATAAGCGATCGCTCTCAATTAGTATTAGATAGATCCCCAAGCTTTATTCAAAGCATTGAGCAGTTAACTAAACGCGATCGCGATTTGGCTAAAATTATCGATAACTATGGATATCCCGCTCAGTGGTTAAGAGAACCAGGATTTGCCACTTTAATCAGGATTATTTTAGAGCAGCAGGTTTCTTATGCTTCGGCTCAAGCCACTTTTAAACGTCTTAACCATGCAGTAGATTATTTAAGTCCTGAAAGCTTTTTAACTTTAGATGATCTGCAACTCAAAAGCATTGGGTTTAGTCGGCAGAAAACTAACTATGGTCGTATCTTAGCTCAAGCAGTAGTCGATCGCACTTTGGATTTGACCAGTTTAGAAACATTAGCTGATGGAGAAATTAGACAAAAGTTAACGGCGATTAAAGGTATTGGTAACTGGACGGTAGATATTTACCTAATGATGGCTCTACAGCGCCAGGATGTATTCCCCAGTAGAGATTTAGCCGTGGCGATCGCCGTTAAAGAAATAAAAGATCTCCCTAATCGTCCGCCAGTAGCCGAATTAGAAATCATTGCAGAAACTTGGAAACCCTATCGAGCGATCGCTACTAAAATTCTCTGGCACTATTATTTAAATCGTAAATCTAGTAAAAAATTATATAAATAATATTTAGGAGAGGCGAAATAAAGAGCGATGAAAATCGACTTAGAAATATTAAATAAACTTAATAAAATAACTGAAGATATTGGAGTAATTAAAACAGATGTAGCAGTGATTAAAGCAAGGCTTGATGGTCAGCAGAAAGCTATTGATAAGATTCCTGATTTAGCACAGAAGGTAGGCGAATTAAAGAATTGGAGGCAAATAGCAATAATTATTATTACGGGGACAGCTAGTACTGTTTTTGGCTGGATTTTAAAAAGTGGAAGGATGTAAAGAATCGCTTTTTAAAGCAAAATTTATGAAAAGCCCAATCTTTTACTCAATTATAATTAATTGAGGTGAAATATCTAATAATTGGAAATAATAGCAAAGTAGCCAAGGTTAAAATCATGACCAATCAGCTTTTAGAAAGAATTACCCATCATCAAGATATATGTCACGGCAAACCTTGTATTAGAGGACTAAGATATCCTGTTGAATTTATTTTAGAGCTTCTCAGTTCGGGAATGACAACAGAGGAAATTTTGGCAGATTATGATGATTTGGAAGCGGAAGATATTCAAGCGGTTTTGCTGTTTGCTGCACGATTGAGTCAAGTCAAAAGTATTCATAAAATTGCTTCATGGTAGAGTCGCACCACCTACCCCACCAGCGATCGCCTAAGATATTTTACTTGACAGTTAATGGCTACTGTAAATATTCCATGCCTAAATTTGCCATGAGAAATCCCCACTTATCCGCAGCTTCTTCAATGACTTTGCTAGTGGGTTTTCCTGCACCATGTCCTGCTTTGGTTTCGATCCGAATTAAAACGGGATGATCTCCTTGATGGGCAGCTTGTAAGGCAGCAGCAAACTTAAAACTGTGGGCTGGTACAACGCGATCGTCGTGGTCAGCAGTGGTAATCAGGGTGGCAGGATAAGCTGTACCTTGTTTAAGATTATGTAGCGGAGAATAGGCATAAAGCGTTTTAAAATCAGCCTCATCGTCAGGAGTACCGTATTCCGAACACCATGCCCAACCAATCGTAAACTTATGGAAGCGCAGCATATCTAATACACCCACGGCGGGAATTGCTGCTGCAAAAAGATCGGGGCGTTGAGTCATACATGCACCAACTAATAGACCACCGTTACTGCCTCCAGCGATCGCCAATTTTTCGGTTCTCGTATATTTTTGCTCAATTAACCATTCGGCTGCTGCGATAAAATCATCAAAGACGTTCTGTTTTTTGTCTTTCATCCCTGCTTGATGCCAGTCTTCGCCGTATTCACCCCCACCCCGCAGATTAGGCACAGCATAAATTCCACCCATTTCTAGCCACACGACATTACTGATCGAGAAGCTGGGAGTTAAGGAAATATTAAAACCGCCGTAGGCATAAAGATATGTAGGATTGTTGCCGTCCAGTTTAATTCCCTTTTTGTGAGTAATAAACATGGGTATTTTCGTACCATCTTTACTCGGATAAAATACCTGTTGGGTTTGATAGGCTTCTGGATCGAAATCTACTTGGGGTTGACGGAAAAGTTTGCTTTCCCCTGTAGTCAGATCGTAGCGATAGATTGTGGCAGGAGTTGTAAAACTGGTAAAGGTATAAAAAGTTTCTGTATCGTAACGCTTACCACCAAAACCACCTGCTGAGCCAATCCCAGGTAATTCCACCTCGCGCACAAAAGTCCCATCTAGAGCATAAATTTTAATTTGCGATCGCGCATCTTTAAGATAGTCGGCGACAAACTGATTATTTAATAATCCAATACCCTCAAGAGTTTCGGGGGCTTCAGGAATAATTTCTTGCCAATTTGCTTGGTCTGGATTGTCTAAATCAATCGCAATTACCCTGCCACGAGGAGCATTTAAATCTGTCCGCAGCCAAAAAGTATCTCCATCATTGTCAATGACACTATAGCTGGCGACAAACTCACTAATTAGCTCGACAACTTCACTATCAGGCTGTTCGAGGTTTTTATAAAAGACTAAATTCTTACTATCTGTACCCAGCCACACGCTGATAATTAAATACTTGCCATCCTCTGTAACGCTTCCACTGAAACCCCATTCTTTTTGATCGGGACGATGATAAATGAGAATATCTTCTGCCTGTGGTGTACCTAAACGATGATAATAAAGTTTTTGGTAGTAATTAACATCTTCTAGTTTAGTTTCGGCGTTAGGCTGATCATAACGACTGTAGAAAAAGCCTTGATTATCTTTAGTCCAAGATGCCCCAGAAAATTTAATCCACTGAAGATGATCGGCGGTATCTTGCCTCGTGGCGATATTTTTAACCCGATATTCTACCCAGTCAGATCCAGCCGTGGATAAACCATAAGCCATCCATTGACCATCATCGCTAATGGATAACCCTGATAAAGCTACCGTACCATCGGCCGATAAGCTATTGGGGTCTAATAATATTTCTCCTTCATCATCTAGAGATTTGAGCGTGTACAAAACACTTTGATTTTGTAAGCCATCATTTTTAAAGTAGAAATAACTCTGACCTCGTTTAAACGGGCTACTATATTTCTCATAGTCCCATAGCTGAGTTAAACGCTGCTGTAGTTTATCTCTGGTGGGAATGGTGGCTAGATAGCTATTAGTCAACTCATTTTGCGCCTGTACCCAAGCTTTAGTAACATCCGAATCAGGATCTTCTAGCCAACGATAAGGATCTTTTACCTCTACCCCATGATAATTATCGCTTTGTGCTACTTGATTAGTGCTGGGGTAAATCAAATCACGAGATAATGTCACTGTCTCAACTCCAAGATATTTATCTACAGCATAACTGGCTTCATTAATATCAGGTTCGGATGAACAATTAAATGTTTTAATTTAGGGACTTAGGGATTTAGGGGCTTAGGGACTTAGGGAATCACTCTATTTAAAGTCATTATCCATACTTGATCTAAGCTATGATTTAAATCACTAAACATATCCATTCTCGGTCAAAAAAGACAAGCTGATTTCTGCTGGTTGGTGTTTGTCTGGTAGACGATGGGAAATCAAGCGATCGACGTATTTACCTAAAATATCGCTTTCTAGATTGACTAAATTTCCCGATCGCAAATTACTAAGATTAGTTTCGGCATAAGTATGAGGAATCACCGCAGCTGAAAACCAACTGCCATCAGGGGCGCATTCAGCAATAGTCAAGCTAATACCATTAACAGCAATACTACCTTTAGATACCAAATAACGACCGATCTTGGAGTGCCATTGCTCATCCATTCCTGTGGGTAACCCAAAACGGATCTCCCAGGAAGTAGCAGTCGCCACTGCTTCGACTAAGCAACCAACCCCGTCAATGTGTCCCGTGACAAAATGACCGCCGATTTTACTGCCCATTCGCAGAGAAGTTTCCAGATTGACATATTTAGCTGCGCGATCGCGATCGCCTAAAGTGGTTTTGGCTAAGGTTTCGGGGGAAGCAGTAGCAATAAAACCCTGGTCTAAAATAGTTTCTACCGTTAGGCAGACTCCATCTACCGCCACACTATCGCCAATTGTCAAATCTGAGGTAATTACGTCGTGATTGTGACCGACTATCGATATTTCAAAAGAATTCTGTCCAGAACTCTCAATTAAGCCCAGAGATTGTACTAAACCTGTAAACATAATTATTTTTCTCTAGCTGGAATAGTCTAACTATTATTTTTTCCTGAATAGTGCAGGCAACAGCAAAAAACTGAGGCATACTGTGAATAAACAGTAACATTATGGTTCTAGTTTTTGACCATGTTTGAGGTTGAAAGATACTCAAAACATCTTTACATTTGATCACAAATACGTTTAAATTTTGCTAGCTTATCGCTCTTATTACTCTTATTATTCCTGACAATCTTAATTACTTCAGAGGCTAATATCAATGATTGAAATGAAAGTTGCAGGCATTGTCTTAAATGCTGCTAGTCGTAGTCCGATGATTCTACTCAAGGACAGTTCAGAGCGTAGAGCATTACCTATTTTTATTGGGCAAGACCAAGCTGAAACAATTATCAAAGCTTTGGAAGGACATCGTCCCTCTCGTCCTTTGACTCATGATTTAATGGCAAATCTTCTTTATGACTGTAATATCGACCTAGAGCGCGTTATTATTCACTCTTTGAGCGATGATATTTTTTATGCGGTGTTGTGTATCGATATTAATGGTGTCAAAAAAGAAATTGATTGTCGTCCCAGTGATGCGGTAGCAGTAGCCATCCGTACCGATAGCCCAATTTGGGTATTGGAAGAAGTAATTGCTGATGCTTCAATTCCTGTAGATCGCGATGCGGATAATGCTGAGAGGGAGGCATTTAAAGAATTTGTTTCAGAGCTGAGTCCAGATCAACTGATCAAAAAGGGTGGCTATAAAGAGCAGCGATAAGCAATATCGAGCGCAATACTATATAAAATTGATTTGGTGATAAGTTCGATGCGTCAAAGGCGGTTTGGTAAAACGAAGCTCAACTTATCAGTGTTTTCGCTGGGAACAATGCGTTGTTTGGATGACCGTCAGACTTACTGTCAAACTATCGAGTCGGCGATCGCTTTAGGGATTAATCATCTAGAAACTGCCAGAGGCTATGGGCAGAGTGAAACCTTTTTGGGACAAGCATTACAAGACTTAGCGATTCCCCGTCAGGAAATTTACCTCACGACTAAGCTAACTCCTACCCCAGATCGACTACAAATGAGCCAATGGCTAGATGAATCTTTAGTTCGACTACAAACAGATTATCTTGATTGTCTAGCAATACACGGCATCAATACCTGGGAGCATCTAGAGTGGATCATTAAACCTGATGGTTGTCTCTCCGCAATTAAAACCGCCATGGCTCAAGGCAAAGTTAGACATTTGGGATTTTCCACTCACGGCAGCCTAGAACTAATTTTGGCAACAATTAAGACCGATATTTTTGAATTTATTAACTTACACTATTACTACTTTTGGCAGCGTAACCATCAGGCGATCGCTCTGGCAGCCGAAAAAGACATGGGTATATTTATTATTTCTCCTGGAGATAAGGGCGGAAAACTATATACACCACCTGAAAAGCTAGTTGAATTATGCGCTCCTGTGACGCCTTTAGAGTTAAACTATCGCTTTCTCTTGAGCGATCGCCGTATTACTACCCTCAGCCTCGGCGCAGCTAATCCCGCTGAATTAATAACTCCCCTACAGGTTGCTGATGCCGATCATCCCTTAACTATTGAAGAACAAAAAATATTTACCCAGCTCGAACAACAGTTAACCACTAGCCTGGGTTCAGATCTTTGTCGTCAATGCGATCGCTGTCTTCCTTGTCCCGAACAAATTAACATCCCCGAAATTCTCAGACTACGCAATTTGACTGTTGCATACGAAATGTCAGATTATGGTCAGTATCGCTATGGCATGTTAGAAAATGCAGGACATTGGTTTCCTGGGATGAAAGGTAATCGTTGTACTGACTGTGGTGACTGTCTACCTCGTTGTCCCGAACAGTTGGCTATTCCCACCCTCTTAAGGGATACACATCAGCTGTTGAAAGGAAAAGAGCGTCGGCGTTTATGGTCTGATTAGGAACTAAAAACTTGGCGATCGCTGCTAAGAATTTAAGTAACTTACAAGTTAAGCATTGACAGAAAACAAGAAAAATATTTTATTGTTCGTTGGGTGTTGTTTGCATTGTTGACTCTTCTTGTTCTATTGACTGGTTTTCTGGCGTTGCTGAATGAGTAATATCAGGTTCGGATGAACAGTTAAATGTTTTAATTGAGGGACTTAGGGACTTGCCCTAAAGGATATGCGTAGCGGTATACCACAAGGGTACAATGTGCTTTAGCACTAGCTTCGCGTCGGGGAATTAGTCTATTTAAAGTCATTATTCATACTTGATCTAAGATTTAAGCTGAAAGTGCGATCGCTGCGCTCAATTGCCAAAAAAAAGACGTAGCGCTCAATTACACTACGTCTAAAGCTTGAAGTTGATTACTTTTGAGTTGCTTAGAGATTAACACCTAGCGCGCCTGCACCAGCAGAAGCGATCGCACTAATTAAAGCAGTGAGGAATAACCACCAAGAGGCGGTTGCAGCAGCTTGACGAGTTTCTTCTACCTGTTCAGCAGCCTGTTTCTTGGCATTTTCTAAACGCATTGCCGCTTCGGTTTGAATACGTTCAGCACGTTGTAGAGCGCGATCGCGAGTGCGTTCAATTTGACTAACAATCCGCTCGGCATCAGCCTGAGAAATATCGTCACGAGAACTCATAACAGCTATCAGCGTATCGCGATCTATATGAGCAAAGCGATCTTTAAGCGCCGTAAAACCAGCTTGAGGATCGTTAAATAAGACATTAACATCTCGTTTAATACCTTCATAAGCTAGTTCAGGACGATCTAAGCTATTGAGGTAATTCTTAATTTTGGCTAAGATGCGATCGATTGCAGACTGAATTTTATCCTGTACCAGCTGGAGTTGAGACATGACACTATCTCTAACCTCTAAGATTTGATCTACCACTTGGTTAACATCACTTTCGGAGATGTCTTCGCGTTGACTCAACAAGGCTACTAAAGTAGAGCGATCGAAGCTAGATAATCTGGTTTTGAGGCTTTCTGCGCCAGCGCGAGGATCGTTCAAGAGTAATTCGACATCTCGTTTAATCCCCGTCGGACTTAATTCAGCCTTGTCGGTAGAACGAAGATAATCAGCGATCGCATGTTGGAAGTCTTGAACTTTTTCCTGGGTACGAATAGCTGCACGGCGGGGTGCTTTAGCAATGTTTTTCAGGGTAGACTGCACATCATTAATAATTTGATTGGCATCCTCTTGGCTCAAATCTTGGCGCTGCGCTAATAGCTGCACTAGAGTATCGCGATCCATTGCTGCTAAACGCTGACGTACAGCTCTTGAACCCAATTTGGGATTATTAAACAGTAAAGTTAAATCCTGTTCGATGCCTTTGGGGTTGAGTTCTGGCTTTCCAGTCCGACGTAGATAATCAGCGATCGCCGATGTTGCTTGGTCATATTGTGACTGTGCTTTTGAGGTTAACTTTTGAGGCAGGTTAACGACTTGAATCCAAGAATCTTCAATGATATCAACAATATCGTCGATTTGTTCGCCCGTTAGATCTCCACGTTGGGAAAGTAATTGAACCAAAGCATCACGATCGAAAAGAGCTAATCTAACTTTAAATGCTGAACCATCAGTCTGGGAATCGTCTAACAACAATTTCAATTCCCGTTTAATACCATCAGGATAGAGTTCTCCTCTCCTTGCCTCTCTTAAGTAAGTCTGAAGTTGTAACCACTGTCTTTCAGCTAGCGCTTGAGCCTGGTTGACATTTTGTAGGTTAGTTTCCAGAACCTGATCTCGCGCGATTTCTAATTCTCCTGCGATCGCCGATGCTTCGATTGCATCCATATCACTACGCAACGCTAACATTCTTTCTAGAGTAGGGCGGTTTAAAGCTGTCAAGCGAGTACTCAACTGTTCAGAAGTGGCATTAAAGTCTTCAAGAATCGGCTTGAATTCCAGCTGAATTTTTTCAGGAGTTAAATCGCTTTTGGGTACAGTAGTTAAATAATCTTCTACCTCCGCCATTAGTTCGATACTTTTTGCTCTTGCTTGCGCTGCTTCAGCCGTAATGATGACTTCTAAACGAATTGCATCAAGAATATTAGCCGTACTGCGGATTTGCGACTGTGAAAGTAGTCCTTTTTGCTTTAAGATCTCGACAAAATCGGCGCGCTTAATCTGCCTTAGTTCAGTCGCTACAGCTTCAGGATCGGCCGACACATCGTAAATTAAATCACGAAATTCATGATTCAGATTTTTTGCCTGGAGTTGCCAAGGATAGGCAGTAATTAAATAGTTTTTAATATCTTTTTTGATCGTAGTAGTAGAAGCGTCTTTTAGTCCTGCTTGAACAGCAACTTGGTCAGTTCCCTCTCCCAATTTCGCCGCTGTATCTTTTAATTGACCAACAATTTTTTCTACGTCAAAGTCAGATAGATCCGCACGTCTCATGATGATATTAGCCAGACTGCTAGCACCAAAGGAAGCCGTCGCCTGTTGCATCGGGCCACTTTGCTGACCACTATTTTTTTGACCTGCGGCATTAAGTAAAGAATTTAACCTACCATCAAAATCTTTACCGACAAGTTGTTCCTTGGTAGCTGACTTGAGATAATTGGCAAAATCGCTAATGGGATTGCTTGAGTGAGTAGACTTGTGAGTTTTTTTGCGCCAAACCGACTCTAGCCTACCTGCTATACGTTCAGCATCTTTTTTAGAAATATCAGAGCGATCGCTGATTAATTGCACGAAGGTTTGGCGATCGATGTTGCGAACACTATCACTATCGACAACTTCCTGTAAATTTTCCTCTTCAAGTAACCGTTCAAAATCTTGAGTAATTTTGTCTAGATCTAACCCAGTAGGTTTTACTGACAGCAACAAGTCTTCAATATTTTCGCGCATCGAAACAGGATCGATCGCCATCCCTAATTCTTTTTTGACCGCATTTGCAGCAGCCTCCGCCGTATTAACTACTTGCTTGTTGACTGCACCAGCACCCAAGGCAGCCGTAGCCGTACCAAAAATCATCTGGATGCCAGAAGTAGCAGTGTTAGCAACAGAACCAAGTAGCGAACCAATTGCTTGAGAACTCAGTAACATCATTAAAGCAAAGAAAGCCGCCCAAATAACTAGACCGACAATTGCACCAGATAGGGGTGATGCAAACAAGCTCAGTTTAACTGCTAACAGACTGGCAATAAATAGAGCTAAAGTCACGCTGACCAAAGTTCCTAAGCCAACCATCAAACCAATTTTTTTGATGCTGCTGCCGAATCCTTTAGAAGTGTGACTGGATGATGAATGGGAATCAGAACTACCCTTACCCCCAGCCATTGAAATACCAATAGCAACACCCAAATTAGTAAAGAGTAATTGAAAAGCAAACGCTAAGACTACTCCAGCTAACAAAGCAGCAAAGAATTGGGGCCCATTAAACATAAAAGAAGCATCTTGCATCGCTTCAATATTTGATTCAGTTTCTATAATATTTGTCTGCGCTAATAGCAGTATTTCTTTGTCAAACACAGTTTTTTCCTTATTAATAATTAGATAGTTTATTTTTACTAAGTCCAGCTTTTTATACCTTGGGGCTATTTCCCAAAACTAAATAGACAAAATGAATTTTTTAATAGCTCTAGTAAAAATAATTTAGATAACGAAGTGTATCCTTTAGGATAACCTCACAAAATGTTAATCTGTAATCTACAATTAGACCGTCTCTCTTTAGATAGGTATTAAAGTTACTGTTCAAGAGCTATTAGTTATCAGCTGTTAGCTTTTTTAGTAACCAGGTTTATAAAATTTTTCTTACCTTTGATAGATGGAAGTTTCGCTATGTTAAGATTTTGGATACTACGGTAAAAATCAAAACAATTATGAAAAGATTATTATGTTAAAAAAAAATCTAGCAAAACTAGAGCAAAAAATTTAAAAGCAAAAGCAAATAAATGAAATCTTTTTGACTTAAAGCTTAGATAATAAGATAAATAACAGAGACAATAGTATTCTTATATTTAATCTATTTGCTAACAAGTCTAGATTTTAAAAACATCTATTTTAAAAAAAGTTTAAGAAAAATTTAATTGAATTTTCTTTTAAGCTGAGAATTATATTAAAATGCTTAGTTTTTTTAAATTAATAAATATAAAATACAATATCTATTAATTTTAGTATTTGGCTAATACTAAATTAATCTATTTAAATATTTATATCTAAACTACTAAGCTGTTAATCATTTAATTTATAGCCATAAATAACAAAGTTAGGACATCTTTGAAATACTACTTCCGTCTTACGAAATTTCCTTATCCGAAGGTGTATCCTTTAGGACAACGCGGGAAACACGCGCGACGCGAAGGACGGACGCGCCAGCTAATCCTTTAGGACGAGCTTGCGAGCTAATCCTTTAGGGCTAGTCCTTTAGGGCAACGGAATTTCGCGCTATTTCCTACTTCCTACTTTCTACTTCCTATTAATTTTAGCTCTACAGCTATTTTTGAGAATTGGTATCATCAGACTTTACTAGCTCTTTTTTAGAAAATCCCCAGGTAAAGAAAACAGCCACGACAGCAATTGTGACCCATTCGGGAATCAAGTAGTCTGGTAGCCAAACTTTGAGTAGCAGACGCAACCCTATAAAACCAACGGTAATAAAGCCTGCATCTTCCAGATAAGTATATTCTTGTAGCCAACGAATAAATAATCCCGCCAGAAAACGCAAGATCACAATTCCAATCGTCCCGCCAGCAACAATTAACCAAGTATCTTCAGTAATAGCGATCGCCGAGGTGACGCTATCGAGAGAAAACGCTAAATCGGTAATAGCAATAGTGGGAATAACTTGCCAAACAGACTTGAACCCTAAAGTTCTATGCTTATCATCTTCATTTTGTGCAGAGTAAAAGTAATTAAATACTAGCCATAGTAAATACATTGCTCCCAATAACTCAAACTGCCAATACTTGATCACCCAAGTAGCAGCGAAGATGAGGGCGATCCTCAGAACATATGCCCCCGCTAATCCAATATTAAGAGCTTGACGCTGGGATTTTGGGTCTTTAACGCTTTTGGCGATCGCCGCTAAAGCGATCGCATTATCAGCAGATAAGACAGTTTCTAGCAGCACTAAAACTACCAGTATTAAATAAACTTCGACCCCTGCGTCGCTGAAATAATCAACTATGTTTTGTAACATTAAATAAATATATTTGAAAAATTAAAACCGAAAAATCTTCAGACAATAACTAGCTAATTACCGATTAGCAAAAAATTTTGTTCGGCGGATTTTGCCATTTTCCCTTAATTTCAGCCAGTTTTTGATTTAAGTTTCTTCTTAATTATGTTGCATCTTGTTACAAGATGTTTCTCTTGGGGGCAATTTTGACGCAAATTAGTGATGGAAGATCTTAATTGTTCAGTATTATATCAGTCCAAAAAAGGAGTAAAATCACGATGCCTCTAACAGACACTCAAATATTCATCGCTCTTGCAGTTGCTTTGATCCCAGGAATCATGGCAATTCGCTTATCTACCGAACTATATAAGTAAATTTAGTAGATTTAAGCATCAATTATTGCAAGACTAGTTATGGACTTTAGCTTGGCAATTGTGATTCACAGTTGTTAATCTAGAGTCCTTATTATTGGGGTGGATTCATGAATTCTGGCAAACGAGCGCCTAAAGCAGTCCCTCACAACACTTATCAACGACGTAATCTCTATCGAGGGGTAACGGCAGAAATTAGTCTTAAGCTGATTTTGAGTTGGGCCATTGCCATTGGCGCGATCGCTTCTTTTTTCAGACTTTTACCCTATCATCTTACTCAGCAGGAAAAATTAGAGGAATTGCGCATTCAAGTTCAGGAAACTGACGCTAGAGTAACTCAGCTAAGAGATCAGTTAAACCATAACTTCGATCCACAACAAACTCAAAGTTTGATGAAACAATACAGTACTTTAACTACACCCGATCAAAGTCGTATTTATTGGCTTAAAGATAATGAACAGTAATTACTGATTAGTAATCAAACAGTTGTAGGTAAATATTGTTCAATTAATTGACGGTATTGGCTTTTTTGTTGTACGCCCTTAACTTGCTGGAGTAATTCTCGATCGCGGAAAAACTGTACTGTGGGTGTACCTGAAACCTGACCCATCTGGGCAATTTCGGGATCTGCCACGATATCTATTTCCACAAAGTGAATTTTTCCTGCATATTCTTCAACTACTTTGCTCAAAATTGGCGAGAGAATTCCACACGGGCCACAGGTAGGGGAAACGTATTTCACCATGATCAAGCGATCGCTTTCATGGAAGAGTTTTCTCAAGGCATAGCCACCTACATAACTGCTGGCGTTTAAATCAAAGTCTGCTTCGGTAGTAGCTTGCTTTTCTGTGGGGGTTGGTTTTTCTTCTGGTTTAACTGCTTGAGGCTGTTGAGAGTATTCAACGATGAGATTGTGTTCGGCAAGCCATCTTTCGGCTGCTAGTGCTGCCATACAGCCTGTTCCTGCTGCTGAGACTGCTTGGCGATATTCGTGGTCTTGTACGTCTCCTGCTGCATAGACTCCCGCAATAGACGTGGCGACTGTACCTGGATTTACCTTAATGTATCCGACATCATCTAATTCAATTTGATTAGCGAACAGATCGGTATTGGGTTGGTGGCCGATCGCATAGAATAGACCGTTGGCGTTAATTTCTGATTCTGCCCCCGTTTGGACATTGCGCAGCTTAATTCCTGTCATGAGGTTGTTCTCGCCATATACATCTATAGCTTCTGTATGCCAATGAACCGTCACTTTGGGATGATTGAGAACTCTATCTTGCATGGCTTTACTAGCCCGTAGTTCTCCCCGACGAACTAATAGGTGAACTTTACTGCCATATTTGGTTAGATACACCGCTTCTTCCGCTGCAGAGTCACCACCACCAATAACAATTAATTCTTTGCCGTTAAAAATCGGGCTAGCACCGTCACAGATCGCACAGGCGGAAATGCCGTTGTTCCAATATTGTTTTTCGCTGGGTAAACCTAAACGCTTTGCGGTTGCGCCAGTGGCGATGATCGCGCTATTAGCCTTAACTGTCCTGTCGGTGGAAGTAATTGTAAAGGGACGCTGAGAAAAATCCACCTGGACGACATCTTCTGTGTGACATTCTGTTCCCCAACGAATAGCTTGCGATCGCATTCTCTCCATTAACTCAGGCCCTGTAATTCCTTCAGGAAAGCCAGGAAAATTCTCGACCTCGGTGGTGGTCATTAGTTGTCCTCCAGGCACGCCCCCTGCCTGTAAACCTTCAAACATCAGAGGTTTCAAGTTGGCTCTAGCTGCATAGATCGCTGCTGTATATCCCGCTGGCCCTGAACCGATAATGACGACATTTTCTATTTGTTCAACCATAATCTCAAATTAAAGCTTAAAATGCAAACTCATAACGACTCCGTTTTGATGATTATAACCATGGGTTCACCATAAAGGCAAATGAATTGCGACAAGCTCGTTTGAGAAATTGCTTAAAAACTTAGCTTCAGGGCATTAACAGGGACATCATCCCAAGAATTTACGGTGCGCAAACTAGCAACCCAACCATTTTGTTTCTGCTCATCGGTAAGATTATTAATCCAGTTTTGATGACAGTCATTGGCAGCAGCTTCATTTCGGCAAGCAATACAGGCGTGGATTAACCCACCAGGATCGATTTGTTCGTTGACCCAGATAGTTGTTGATGACATTGATTTAATTTTTTGCTATTTACAGTGATATTATCTGCCACAAATTATAGCGAGGGGAGCTTTGGCAGATCATTAGAATCTGACTCATCGTTATGATTATTTAACTCCTAAGGAACAAATTAAACTGTTAAGACTAGGTAATAGGTAGTGGGTAGTGGGTAGTGGGTTAATTTTCTTTAGCTTTTAATTTTTTGGTAATTGAAACTAATATTTTTCAGTTATTTAAACCAGGAATGCGGGGAATTTCAGCAGTTTTTCGGCGACATTTTTTCGTAACCGCATCACAGGTAAAAGCCTCGCACTTTTGTTTGTTGTCGTCCACTTTGCACTTGGTACAAAGAATTGCCCCAGCGCTAGCGGTTTTACAGTCGTATCCCAGCTTGCTTAAAACGCTTACCGAAGCATTACTAAGATCGTCAGCAATCCCTGCCGAACCTGTAGCTGGGGCGATCGCATTTAGGGAAACAAAACCCACGGCAGCAATTAATAGAGAGCGTATTTTCATTAATTTCAAAGCCTAATCTAGTTGACTTCATTACCATACTTGAAGCTTAGAGTTTTGTTAAGCTTTGGGTTAATAGCTAAGTAGGTAGGCAAAATAATCGATCAAACCCCTACCCTTACAGCTATTTGTTACTCGTCCTAAAGGACTTGTCTACCGAACTAAGCGGCACAAGTCGCATAGTTAGAGATACCGCTCCGCATATTACTCGTTACTCGTTACTCGTTACTTCTTACTCCCTAACCTCGTTTCCAATTTAATTACACCCACCTACTTAACTATTCGAGAATCTGACTCATTTTTTCTAGATCGAGGACTGTTGCCAGTTGCTCTTCGCTCATCAAGCCTGCTTCTAAGACGATCGCCCGAATAGATTTGCCTGTTTCTAACGACTTTTTCGCCACATCTGCTGCCTTGAGATAACCAATATGAGGATTTAGGGCAGTTACTAAAGCAAGACTAGTTTCCGCATAGGCTAAACAGCGATCGCGACGGGCGCTAATTCCTGTTAAACAACGTTCGCTGAGGCTATTAATTGTGTTGCCCAGTATTTCAATACTATGAATCAGATCGTAGGCAATCAGAGGCATCATGACATTTAATTCCAACTGTCCTGCTTGAGCAGCAAAAGCGATCGCCGTATCGTAGCCCATCACTTGAAAGCAAACCATCGAGGTCATTTCTGCCATCACGGGGTTATATTTTCCTGGCATGATTGACGAGCCTGGCTGTACGGCTGGTAGCTGAATTTCTTTAAATCCTGTTTGCGGGCCAGAGTCCATTAGGCGCAAATCGTGGGATATTTTGACTAAATCCTGAGCTAAGTTCCGTAGACTGCCTGAAACATTGACAAACGGACTCATACTCTGCATTGCTGCCATTAGATGCGGTGCTGGCTGTAGTGGCTGCTGGATAAATTCCCCTAACAGTTCGGCGACTCGATGACGATATTGAGGATGGGTATTGAGTCCTGTTCCTGTGGCGCTACCTCCTAAACCCAAGTTATATAGGTCAGTAGCAGCGGTAGTAATTCTCTGGTGATGCTCCTTTAAAATTGTTTCCCAGGCCTTAAATCCCTCCCCTAGACGTACAGGAACGGCATCCTGCATGTGGGTACGCCCAGATTTAACGATATCTTGAAATTCCGTGGCTTTTTGCGCCAGGACAGCGATCGCTTTAGCCAAAGCAGGGTATAGAGTGCGATCTAAAGCCAGCAATGAACCAACACGAATAGCCGTAGGGATCACATCATTAGTAGACTGCCCATAATTGACATGATCGTTGGGGCTAACTCTTTGATAATTACCTTTCTCCTCCCCTAGAAGTTCCAAAGCCCGATTTGCCAACACTTCATTGACATTCATGTGGTGCGAAGTACCCGCCCCCGCCTGATAAACATCCACCACAAACTGATCCCGCAACTTCCCGCCCAAAATTTCATCTGCTGCCTGGACAATTGCCTGAGAGATCTCTTGATTAATACAGTTTAATTCTCCATTAGCGATCGCTGTGGCTTTTTTAATTAAAATACAGGCATCAACATAAGTTGCCAGGGGTTTGATGCCACTAATCGGAAAATTCTCCGTTGCTCTTAAAGTCTGGATGCCATAGTAAACGTTGGCAGGGATCTGTTTTGACCCCATCGAGTCTTGTTCGGTACGGTAATTATTGCTCATCTTTTCAAAGTCAAAAATCAGAAGTCAAAAGTCAAAAGTACCATAAGGGCATAACCTCAAGAGTAAAAAACTAGCATTTAGTCAGACATAATCCATGACCTTGATAATCACGCTAAAATTTTTACTATAGACCTAACAGATCGTAAATAGTACTTGATTTTATGTTTTTAACTGAGTTAGCACCAGTCGTGCAAAAACTAATCCAACAACCCGTCGCTTTTGCCAGTGGTTTTATTTCAGGGGTTTTACATCTCAATCTCAACGAAGAACCTTTGTCTCAATGGTTAGCTAAACAGGGATATAATTCCGTGAGTGATTTTCCGACTACGGCTAACAAAAGCGATCGCCCACAGTCAATTGATATTGACTAAATGTAAGGCTAATAAGACTAATTAAGATCGAGCTGCTGAGTACAACACATCAATAGTTCAGCAGCTAATCTTAGCCTGAGACAATTAAAACGTGTATCAGAGATGGCAAAATTTGTCGCTAATCTGAAGCTAGTCTTAAGGTTCTTACCTTGACTAAAAATCCCTTCCTAAGATGAATTATGTAGAGTTAAATAGCCAAAATAACAGTTTGTAATTTACTTCGGGCTTGAATGAACAAAGTTAAGTTACGCCAAAATTGTTTTAACTGGCTTGATTCTCTGCCAACCGCTAAATTGTCTCAAAAGTCCACTGTGACTACGTAATGGTTAAAGGTTGAACGAAACAAGAAATATAGGCGCAGGAAGCTTAATCCTATGGAAAATTTAGACCAAGCTGTCATTCCAGAATACAGCCTAGATAGAGATTGTCAAACTCTATCTCAGCATGTGCTTCAGCAGTTTTCCGACTTTACAACTCAGGCACAGGACATTAGCGCGATCATGAATCGTCTGGCTTTAGCAGCAAAATTAGTGAGCCGTCGCTTAAGTCGCGCTGGTTTGATGGCAGGGGCATTAGGTTTTACAGGAGAAACCAATGTTCAGGGAGAATCTGTCAAAAAAATGGATATTTACGCTAATGATGTGTTTATTTCTGTTTTTAAGCAAAGCGGGTTAGTTTGTCGCTTGGCATCAGAAGAGATGGAAAAACCCTATTATATTCCCGAAAACTGTCCTGTGGGCCGATATACTCTGCTCTACGATCCCATCGATGGTTCTTCCAATGTTGATATTAATCTCAATGTAGGTTCAATCTTTTCTCTACGTCAACAAGAAGGTAATGACCTAGACGAAAAAGCACAAGATTTATTACAGAATGGCGATCGCCAAATTGCAGCAGGCTATATTCTTTATGGCCCTTCAACGGTACTGGTATATACCCTGGGCAAAGGAGTTCATTCGTTTGTGCTTGACCCCAGCTTAGGGGAATTTATTCTCGCTGAGGAAAATATTACCATCCCCAATCATGGCCCTGTTTATAGTTTGAATGAAGGTAATTACTGGCAGTGGGATGAATCTATTAGAGATTATATTCGCTATGTTCATCGTCATGAAGGTTATACCGCTCGCTATAGTGGCGCATTAGTTGGCGATTTTCATCGGATTTTATTACAGGGTGGAGTGTTTCTTTATCCAGGCACAGTCGATAAACCTGAAGGAAAATTAAGATTACTATACGAATCAGCACCGCTAGCTTTCCTGGCAGAACAGGCAGGAGGGGCAGCTAGTACTGGTAATCAAAGACTGTTGAGCTACGTTCCTCAAGAGTTACATCAAAGAACTCCGCTAATTATAGGCAGCATTAAGGATGTGCAGCTAGTCGAGTCTTTTATTCAAGAACGAGCGCGTCACGATGCCGAAGAAAAAGCTTTAGTTTAATCGCTTAACTAATTACGTTTATCGTATTACAGGAGTATTTATCAAGCTATGTCTACAACCAACCCAATTTTAGCCATCGAAAATCAATACGGTCAAAGTATTTGGATGGATAATCTCAATCGCGATCTGATTGAATCAGGAGAATTAAAACAGTCGATTACCGAAAAAGGAATCCGTGGGATTACTTCCAATCCTGCCATCTTTGAAAAAGCGATCGCTGGTAATAAAATTTACGATCGCTCGATTGAGGCAGGAATTAAAGCTAAAAAGTCAGTCCAAGAAATCTACGAAGATTTAATCTTTACTGACATTCGTAATGCCTGTGATATCTTGATGCCCATCTATGAGGAAAGCAATGGTTTAGATGGCTATGTCAGCATTGAAGTCCCACCCAGTTTAGCCAAGACTACTGATAATAGTACTATTAAAGAAGCGCGTCGCTATTATCAAACTATTGAGCGTCCCAACTTGATGATCAAAATTCCAGGAACTAGAGAAGGTTTACCTGCGATCGAACAGGCAATCTCTGAAGGGATGAGCATCAACGTAACTCTGTTGTTCTCTGTTCAAAGCTATATTGATGCTGCTTGGGCATACATTAGAGGCTTAGAGAAACGGGCAGAATCGGGGGCAGATATTAGTAAAGTGGCTTCTGTTGCCAGTTTTTTCCTCAGTCGGATTGATGTGATGATCGATGAACAGATTGACAGCAAGTTAGAGTCTGCCGAAGGCGATGCCAAAGCTAAACTTGAGGCAATTAAAGGTAAAGTGGCGATCGCTAATGCTAAAATAGCTTACCAGAAATATAAAGAGATCTTTGGTAGCGACAGATGGAAAGCTCTAGCAGCCAAAGGTGCCAAGGTACAGCGTTTGCTTTGGGCGAGTACGGGGACTAAAAACCCTGACTACAGCGACGTGATGTACGTGGATGAATTAGTTGGGCAAGATACAGTTAACACTTTACCTCCCGACACCATTGATGCCTGCGTCGATCACTGCGATCCTGCTAGTCGGATCGAAAGCAATCTAGATGCAGCACAGCAAGTTATCGAAGGTTTAAAAGATGATGCGGTAAATATCGACCTAGATGCTGTAATGGATGCGCTACTAGAAGAAGGAATCGATAAATTCATTAAGCCTTTTGAATCTTTAATGTCATCTCTAGAATCCAAAGTTGAGCATTTAGCAACGGTATAAACAGGATGAAAGATCGATAAGATAGAAAATGAGAATGAGGAATCTAAAACTACATTTCTCATTCTTTTTTGTTCCCAGCTGATCTCGGGGCGGTTTAACCCTATGGCTCAAGAAAATTAACAGCATCAATTTTAACCAAAATTCTCTCAATCAAACATATGGTTGCAATATTAGAAAATCCGTTACGAGTGGGATTGCAGCAGGCACGTACCGCCGATCCTGCTATTATCGTTATTTTTGGCGCATCGGGAGATCTTACCCAAAGAAAGTTGATTCCTGCGATCTACCAAATTAGACGAGAGCGCCGTCTGCCCTCAGAAATGACCATTGTGGGAGTTGCCCGCCGAGATTGGGATCATGACTATTTCCGACAACATCTTAAAGATGGGATCGAAGAATTTGGTAATGGTGTTGGTAATGAAGAACTGTGGAATGAATTCGCTCAGGGTATCTTCTACTGCTCAGGCAATATGGATGAGGCGGAAAGTTATCAGAAGTTAAACAACTTTCTGACGGAATTAGACGGTAAACGGGGAACTAGAGGCAATCGTATCTTTTACTTGGCAGTATCGCCTAATTTCTTTAAACCAGCCTTAAAACAGCTTGGTGCAGCAGGGATGCTAAACGATCCGCTCAAAAGCCGAATTGTGATTGAAAAGCCTTTTGGGAAAGACTTAAGTTCGGCTCAGTCTCTTAATCGTGCGGTGCAGCGAGTTTGTAAAGAAGAACAGGTTTATCGCATCGATCATTATTTAGGTAAAGAAACTGTCCAGAATATCTTAGTCTTCCGTTTTGGCAATGCTATTTTTGAACCTCTGTGGAATCGGCAGTTTGTCGATCACGTTCAAATCACCGTAGCAGAAACCGTCGGCGTAGAAGAACGCGCAGGATACTATGAAACTTCGGGTGCTTTGCGAGATATGCTGCAAAATCATTTGATGCAGTTATTTGCCATTACAGCCATGGAGCCTCCCAACTCGTTAGATGCCGATAGTATTCGCAACGAAAAAACCAAAGTTTTACAGGCGACACATATTGCAAACGCTAATAACTTGGAGCAATCGGCAATTCGAGCGCAATATTCTGAAGGTTGGATGAAAGGTCAACCAGTTAAGGGTTATCGTCAAGAAGAAGGGGTGAATCCTGAATCTACTACCCCAACTTTTGTCGCTTTGAAGCTAGAAATAGATAACTGGCGCTGGAAAGGAGTCCCGTTTTATCTCCGTACAGGAAAACGGATGCCCAAGAAAGTCAGTGAGATTTCAATTCATTTTCGCGAAGTTCCTTTATTAATCTTTCAATCGGCAGCACAACAAACAAGTCCTAATGTTCTAACGATGAGGATTCAGCCGAATGAGGGAATATCGCTCAAGTTTGAAGCCAAAACCCCTGGGCCAGATTTAAGAACTAGAACCGTTAATATGGACTTTAGCTATGGTTCATCTTTTGGTATGACGACAGCAGATGCTTATCATCGTTTGTTACTCGACTGTATGTTGGGAGATCAAACTCTCTTTACTCGTGCCGATGAAGTGGAAGCAGCCTGGAATATTGTCATGCCTTTGATTAATGCCTGGGAATCTCCTAGCGATCCTAGCCTCATGCCTCAATACGAAGCGGGTACTTGGCAGCCGAAAGAAGCGGAAATGATGATTAACCGCGATCATCGTAGTTGGCGGAGACTTTAAATGATTACTGATTACTGATTACTGATTACTGATTATTTGCGACGCGAAGCTAGTCCTTTAGGGCGAAGCTTATGCTAAAGCACTAGCTACGCGTCGTCCTTTAGGACTGATTACTGACATTCTACCGTTGTGGTATTACTAACTACTAATAATTATGGTTTCACCAATAGTTTCTTTACAAGCACCAAAAGACGTATCCATTGATGAAATTGAAGCGGAATTGCGATCGCTTTGGCAGAGTCAGGGTAAGGATGAAGATAGCACAGCCGTTACTAGAGCAGCAACCTTTAGTCTGATCGTCTATGAGCCTGACGGTACGCAGCAGCTATTAGCCTCTTTAGGGTTTTATACAGGGCCTATTGACGGAATTGCTGGGCCAAGAACCAGTGCTGCCATTAAAGCTGCTCAAAAAGACTACGGTATGGAAGCCACAGGAAAATCGAACACAGCTTTACGTACTAAGCTACAAGAAGAATTTATTCAGGCAAAAGCCCAAGATAAGTTGACCGCCGAAAATAAAACTGCTGCTGTTAGCTATACTCCCGATTCAGAAGGTATTACTGCCGATGTAATTGCTGCTTCTAATCCCTGTCGAATTATTACTCTTTGTCCGATCTTGGGGGAAGATACAGGGGTTACAGCTCAGGTATCGGCATACTGTCCCATTAATAAGCAGAGCCAAAATACTTTAATTTGCTGTGAGTATATTACTCTTAGTGGTACTGCTGAAGCACTAGATCGGATTGGTGGTATTATTGCCGAATTAGCGATCGCCGATTTGCCTAAGTTTATCTGGTGGAAAGCAACTCCAACTCCCGACTTGCCCTTGTTTAAGCGCCTCATCTCCTCTAGCGATACCGTAATTTTTGATTCTAGTAGCTTTGTTGAACCAGAAACAGATCTCCAAGCTTTGGCAGGATTACTCAAGCAGGATACTGCTTTGGCAGATATTAACTGGCGTAGACTAGCACCCTGGCAAGAATTAACCGCAGCAGCTTTCGATCCCCCAGAAAGGCGAGCGGCAATTTATGAAGTAGATCGAGTTACTATTGACTATGAACAGGGTAATCAGTCTCAGGCATTAATGTTCCTTGGTTGGTTGGCAAGTCGTCTCCAGTGGACTCCTGTCAGCTATAACTTTGAAGGTGGAGACTATGAGATCCGTCGAGTTAAGTTTACTGATGACAAACAGCGTACTATTGAAGCTGAATTAGCAGGTATCCCTACTGCCGACTGGGGAGATATTCCAGGCGATTTAGTCAGCTTACGTTTAACCTCAACCAATGAGAATGCAGATTGCTGTACTGTTCTTTGCTCAAGCACCACAGGCTGTATGCGAATGGAAGCAGGGGGAGGCGCACAAGCTTGCTATATTGAGCAGGTAACTCCTTTATTAGACCAAAAGAGTGAAGATTTGCTCGGTCAACAACTCCAGCGCTGGGGTCGAGAAATGCTTTATGAAGAAAGTATGGCAGTTTCGGCACAAATACTCAAACTGATTACTGATTACTGATTACTAATTACTGATTAGTAATTTTCTTTTCTACTAACTGAAGTTGGTGCGGTTCGATAGTTAAGGGTTGTTGTTTCAACAGTGCTAAATCTTGGATAATTTCCTGTTGCTGTTGTTGAATTCGATCTAAACGAGTCAGAATTTCCTGTAGCTGTTGCGAGTCGTTGGTTACTTCGTAGTTGGTTACCGTGGTGTTAGAAGTAATTGTTTTCGGCTTTGTCTCCCAGCCAAACAAGAATTTAAGTAAGCGCCAAGGCGATCGCAAAATTGCCAGCCAAAGGCGATCTATCGTACTGGCGATCGCGCGATAGACTGTGAGTAGTAATCTTACTAGCAAAATAGTAGCAATTAAACTAGTTAGGATAGCTATTAAAGGATGATTAACTAACCAAGCGATCGATGGATGTTGAGCTAACCAAACAGCTATGGGAGAACCAATTGAATTACCAATACTTTTGATTAAATAATCGTCTGCGGAGGACGCTTTTTCCGCAGCCTGGTGAACTAGAGATAAAGCTTCTGTTTTTAGGGGGGTTAACTTGTTAGCCAGATTATCTAGATTATCTAATAACACAGGGCAAAGGATTAAAATTCTACTTTAGCTAAAATAAGCTTAAAAAGTATGATCTACTGATTATTTTTGGGAAGTCTCAATCCAGCATTAGGATTAATTGGCCCGAGAATTTTATTTAACATTCGCAGCTGATCTGCCGTTCCCATACAGATTAAGGCATCACGTTCTAAAATTTGCGTATCTCCATTAGGCCCAGCAATTAAATTGCCGTCAAAGCGTCGAATTGCTAAAACTAATGCCCCTGACTGAGAGCGCAATCTAGCGTCTTTTAAGGTCTGACCAACATAGGGACAAGCTGCTGAGTCGATTAAAAATTCTTCCATATAGTAAGAACTATTCGACCCTGCAATAATGCCATCTACAAAATCCATGACCTGGGGTCTTAATGCTGCTGCTGCTAATCTTTTGCCTCCTGTAATATAAGGGGAGACCACCGCATCTGCCCCTGCACGCTGGAGTTTTTGTACCGCTTCTTCATTACTAGCGCGAGCGATCGCTCTAATGCGCGGATTTAGAGTCTTGGCTGATAGCACTGTATAAAGATTCTGGGCATCTGAAGGCAAGGCGGTAACCAAACAAGTTGCCCGTTCAATCCTGGCACGGATTAATGACTCATCAAGGGTTGCATCTCCCAAAATTACTGTATAGCCAAGCTGCTTGATTTCTTCAACTTCTTCGATATTATCGTCAATAATCACGAAGGGAATATTTTCCGCAAAAAATTCGCTGGCAACATGACGACCTGTCCGCCCAAAACCACATACTATATAGTGTTCATCTAGAGATTCAATCAAACTTTTCTCCTGCCTTAGTCTGATTCCTTCCTGAAAATACCCTTGAATTAGGGCTTCTGTAAACCGATTGACGATATAACCAATGGTGAATAAACCCATAAGAATTAGAGCAACGGTGAATAATCGCCCTCTTTCTCCTAACGGATGTACCTCCAAAAACCCTACGGTAGATAGGGTAATCACAGTCATATAAGCCGACTCAGCCAAAGTCCACTTTTCGACTAACCAATACCATAAAGTACCGAGCAGTACGATACTGGCTAATGCTACACCACCCCTAACTAACTCCTTGCGTAAACGCCCATATTTTGCCTCAAAAGTGTAGCTATACATTCAATATTTATTGTTACCGTATTCGATAACACTCTTTTTCCCAAATTAATTACATTAAGATTAAATTGGCATTAAAATCAAACTACATTAGTCTTAGCTTTAGCAAATAATAACCGTTTTTTTACACATAATTATTTCAAAATAATCTTTATCAAAGGGTATCTTGTGATTCAATCTACAGCCATCAATAATTCTCAAACTACTTTAAAAACCACTGAATTCGATCGCGATCGCTTTGACCAGAGTGTAATGTCAACTTATGGTCGTTTTCCAATTGCGATCGACAAAGGCGAAGGCTGCCGTCTTTGGGACACTGAGGGTAAAGAATATCTCGATTTTGTGGCAGGAATTGCTACCTGCACCCTAGGTCATGCCCATCCAGCCTTAATTAAAGCTGTTACTGAGCAAATTAACAAGCTACATCACGTATCTAATTTATATTACATTCCCGAACAGGGTCAGTTGGCAGAATGGTTAGTGAACCACTCCTGTATGGACAAAGTATTTTTCTGTAATTCTGGAGCGGAGGCTAACGAAGCTGCAATTAAGCTAGTTAGAAAATATGCTCATACTCATTTAGACAAGGTTGATAACCCAGTTATTCTCACTGCTAAGGCTAGCTTTCATGGGCGTACCCTTGCAACTATTACCGCTACAGGACAAGAAAAATATCAGCAAGGTTTTGGCCCTTTGCTTCCTGGCTTCGCCTACGTGCCGTATAACGATATTACGGCGATAGAAAACGCCATTACCGACCTTGATGAAGGTACTTTGAGTCGAGTAGTGGGAATTATGATCGAACCCCTTCAAGGGGAAGGAGGAGTACGTCCTGGAGAGCTTGAATATTTCCTCAGACTGCGTAAAATTTGCGACGAAAATAATATTTTGCTGGTTTTTGATGAGGTACAGGTAGGTATTGGTAGAAGTGGTGAATTCTGGGGTTATGAAAAACTGGGAATTGAACCCGATATTTTAACTAGTGCTAAAGGTTTAGCAGGTGGTATTCCCATCGGCGCAATGCTCTGTAAGGACTCCTGTGCTGTATTTGAGCCAGGCAATCATGCGAGTACTTTTGGTGGCAATCCTTTTGCTTGTGCTGCTGCGCTGGGGGTACTGCAAACTTTGGAGGAGGAAAATATTTTACAGAATGTCCAGCAGCGAGGAGAACAACTTCGAGTTAGATTAAGAGCGATCGCCCACAAATATCCTAATTTGTTTAGCGAAGTTCGTGGCTGGGGTTTAATTAACGGAATTGAATTACGCTCAGATATCGATCTTACTTCTATACAACTGGTTAAAGCAGCAATGGAGCAAGGGTTACTCCTAGCTCCCGCAGGGTCAAAAGTACTACGTTTTGTGCCACCGTTAATCGTATCTGAACAGGAAGTAAACCAGGCTGCAAGTATCTTAGAAGCAGTAATTATGCAGAATCAATTCAATTAGAGCCTGCTCCGATCTTTGGTCAATAATGCGCAGTGACAATCATTAAACTGTTACACTTCCATTAGAGTTTTTTAGGCTAATAGGTCAAAATTTTATATGTGGTGAGGAGTGAACTTTAAAAGGCTTGCTTTTGGGATCGAAACACGGACAGAACCCCAAAAGCAGGTCTTCTCGCTTTTTATTAGCCTTGCACTCTAAATTAAACTTGTCTGACTCAGTTTCAAGATTTATATTGACGCTCACCGTTGCTAAAAGCCCTAAAAGATTAGCTCCTACTTCGCATCGCGCGTCACAACGGTAATTCCTTATACACAGGGATTTTTTAAGACCTTTCCTCTTCAGAGGCTGTCTTGCGACAATTAAAGAATTAATCCTTTTTCAACTAAATAGACAAATGCTTTAGAACTGACTAACATAATCGCTGGATATCGCTCATAATCAGGATTAGTAAGGGCGTTTCGCGTTTGCGTAGTATTTTTGAAGGAGAAATACCCCTGCAATTAATCTGTTTTACCTAAAAATTAAAACATATTACGTCGCTGATTATTACTTCTACAGTTCCACTGCTGGAGAAAATTAACCAGAAAAAATTAACTTATTGGAATACTAGTGCCAAATTAGACTTTTGCCCCCTCTCGGCAAGAGTTTTTTGCATATTTGGTATTGATAATTAGCAATTGTAACTTTAGTCATAAATAGTTTACTCAGCTGAATAACTAAAGTACTAGAGAGTTTATTTATTTCGTTTATAGAGAAAAAAGACCTTTGTGAGATGTTTTATTTAGCTCTAAATTTTATTATAAAAACAGTTAAGAACCAAAGCAAAAGTTGATTAATTAAGATTATTTTAGAACGAGCTTTGGCGAAAACAAAATGATAACAGTTTTTGTTTTCATTGAAAACTACTTAAACAATTAAACAAAAAGAGGTCAACACAATGATTATTTCTGACTTAGAGTATATCGAATTAGCTGAGAATTCCGAGATCCAAGGTGGAAAATGTTGCTGCTCCAATACTAATGCTCAAGCTTATGGTGATGATGATGTTCAAGCTTATGGAGACGACACTAACCCTTACACCGATACTTTCGTTGCAGCAGATGCCAAGGTTGGTTTTAGGGGGAGCAATCGATCAAGAAGATAATTCGCCTTGACTAGGTTATTGAAAGCATAACTATCTTTAAAACTTACCCTGACACTGGATTTTAATCAGGTAGTGTTGCCAAAACTTAAATTAATCATGATGAGAACAACTTTTGCTCTCAGTCAAAAACTACTTAAACAAATAAACAAAAAGAGGTCAACACAATGATTATTTCTGACTTAGAGTATATCGAATTAGCTGAGAATTCCGAGATCCAAGGTGGAAAATGTTGCTGCGCCAATACTAATGCTCAAGCTTATGGTGATGATGATATTCAAGTTTATGGAGACGAAACTAACCCTTACACCGATACTTTTGTTGTAGCAGATGCCAAGGTTGGTTTTAGGAACAAACGAACAAGAAGATAATTCGCCTTGACTAGGTTATTGAAAGCATCACTATCTTTGAAACTTACCCTGACACTGGATTTTAATCAAGGGTAGTGTTGCCAAAACTTAAATCAATAAGATCGAGCAAGATCATCGCTACACAAAAAGAAGGATTGTTGCAGTCATACTCGCGCGTGCTTAAAATGCGAAATTTTGGGAGTGCCAGTCGTACCATTTCTGGGTATGAATCGACACTTCTTACCACACAACCGTTCAATTAAACAACCTATTAAGGGAGCAAGATCATGGATTTAACTTATAGTTCTACTACTTTACAAAGCCTTGAAACAAACCAAAGCAATAGCTTGGGTGGATTATCTGACGAAATGCTGGCCCATAGCAATGTATTAAACAACAATTCCAATAGCCTAGGTGCCTCATCTAAAAATACCATTGAATACGGCGATCCCTTAATCGATGCCGACTATTGGCGAGAACAGAGGGGTGATTATTCCTGTGCAGTTGTGGCTCAAATTTCCGTATATGAATCATTAACTGGTCAACGTATTTCCGAAACCGATGCCGCTGATTATGCCTACCAAAAAGGATGGTTTGATCCTGATAGTGGAACTTCTCCAAAAGACATGGACAATCTTCTTGCCGATTGGGGGATTGAAACGTATACACCACCTGATGCCTCTTTTGCCAATTTGGAAAATGCTCTGGCAAGAGGAGACAAGCCTATTGTCGCATTGGACGGTAACGAAATTTGGTCGCCTCAATCTGACCGCCAGGGTAATAGCTTAGAACAATCCGATGCAGGTCATGCTGTTTGGGTAACTGGTATTGACTACGAATCCAATGACTCGGTGAACATTATTCTGAATGACAGTGGAATTCCCAATGGTAGCTCATCAGTTGTTGAATACGATGACTTTATCAATGCATGGTCAGACTACGATTCTTTTGTCGCGATCGCCGATAATCCTCTTGTTTAAAATCACAAGAAGCTAGCTTATTGCCAACACTGGCGACTCTAGACTAACTTGCCATTAGCCAAGCGATACTGTTTTTAGGCTGAAATAGCCTTGGCTCAATGACAACAGAACAGATGAAAAGTGGCTACAAATTTTTTTTGTCTAAAATTGCAATCGCAATTTTAGTAAAGATTTGCTAAAACTTAGCTCAATTGAATCGTTTTACTCTTGACCATCGGCTAAAACAGTCGGTTGAAAAAACAAATATTTAAAAAATTAGTTATGAATAAATACATTGACGGAATAATTGTCATAACCAGTGTTTGCTCTTTAGGATTGACAACTATCTCCCTCGCCGAGAGCAAAATTTATCAACCAGCCAATAACGTAGTTAAAGATTTACAACTAGAGAGATTAGATGATTCTCTCACTACTAAGCTAAAAAAATCAGAAACCTATATTGCACCTACCCCAATCAAACCTCAGCTGAAGCCTGTATCTAACCTCGCCATTAACTTAATTAAGGAGTTTGAGGGATTTAAAGACTACGCATATATTGATACTGATGGTACTCCTGTAATTGGTTATGGTTTATCGCGAATCGGTGGTTTACCTGTACAAATTGGCGATCGCATTTCCACCACCCAGGCTAATGCAGCTTTAAATGCTCATATAAGAGAAATTAATCAGGAATTAGAGCAGATTATCAAGGTTGATTTAAGCGATCGCCAGCTCAGTGCTTTAACTTCCATTGCTTTTAATGTTGGCGTAGATAACATCAAAAATAGTACTTTAGTGCGGAAAATCAACACCAAAGATTATACAGGTGCAGCAGATGAGTTTCTCCGCTGGGATAAAGCTAATCTCCAAGGTGCATTAGTCCAAATGCCTGGATTAAGTAGAAGAAGAGCCGCAGAAAGGCAGCTATTTTTACAGTAGTTTTCCGTTGAGTAGACACATTAATTTATCGAAGTAATGGGTAATGGGTAATAGGTAACGGGTAATAGGTAATGGGTAATGGGTAATGGGTTCTATCCAACTGAAATTCGCTGTTAAGTGACAATCAAAATTCCTAGATAGTTTGCTGTTGACCAGGCTTATAGCTTTTATTAAAAGTGGCGTAATAAACCCATTCATGTATATCTTGGAACATTAAGTTAATACTTAATATAGTTCGATATATTTTCTCTTAGGTCATAAATTAATGGTAGATACAGCACCTAAAATCAATCGTATTGATGGTCGTCTTTGGCAACGGTTTATTGAAGTAGCTTTGCCCTATTGGTATCCCAGTAAGAAGAAAGCGGGAACTTTCTTTTTGATGCTGTTACTGTTGTTGATATTTCTCTTTGCGGCTTTGTTTATTGCGATCGCGGGAACTGTTTGGTTGGGACAGCAGTTGTTCCCCGAATTTACCAATGAGGCTGCTGCTGGCTTGATCGGCATCAGGAAGCAGGTATTTACTAACTCAACTTCGCGCCTGATCCTAGCTTTTGCCTTAATTTTGCCCACAGCAATATTTGTCTGGAAATTTCAACGTTGGCGAGAACGCGCTAAACAGTGGGGATTGTTGTCTATATTATTGCTGTTTTCCATTATGGTTAGCGGTTTAAATGTGGTAATTTCCTTCACGATCCGCTTTATTGAAACTGCTTTGGTAGATAAGGATGAATCGACGTTTTGGCTGTTTTTATGGGTTTATGGCGGGGTATTTGTGGTCGGCACAGCGATCGTGGTGATTTATACTTACTGTCAGAAATTATTGGGAGTTTACTGGCGAGAATGGTTAACTCAAAATCTGCTCCAACGGTACTTAAAGAACAGAGCTTACTATCGAATCAATGCCCAAAAGCAAATTGATAACCCCGATCAACGTATTGCCGAAGATATTCAATCTTTTACCCGTACTAGTCTAACTTTGCTGTTAAGCATCCTCGACTCAGTTATTACTTTAGTTTCCTTTGTGGGAGTGCTGTGGGCTATTTCTAGCAGTCTTTCCCTGGTGTTAGTGGGTTATGCCCTATTTGGGACTATTGTTACTGTCTTGTTAGGGAGAAGACTAATTGGACTTAACTATAACCAACTCCAGCGAGAAGCGGATTTTCGCTATGGTTTGGTTCATTTGCGAGACAATGCTGAGTCGATCGCTTTTTATGGTGGAGAATCACAAGAATTAACTAGTGTCGGTCAAAGATTTGCTCACGCAATTAACAACTATCATGTTTTAATTGGTTGGCAACGAAATCTTGATTTTTTTACCACAGGACATAGTTATTTTGTCCGAATATTGCCTTATGTAGTGGTTGCACCGCTTTATCTAGCTGGTAAAACTGATTTTGGCGCGATTAGTCAGGCGACGATCGCCTTTTTCCAGATTTTTGGGGCTTTGAGCATAATTATTGGTCAGTTTGAACTATTAACTGCTTTTGCTGCGGGTATAAATCGTATTGCTGTTTTTGATGAAACTCTAACAGATTTTGATCTAGGAACTACTTCCGAGTCAGAAACAACGACTATCGGCTCAACTATCGATTCTCGTTTGGCATTAGAACAAGTAACCCTATTAACCCCCGATCATCAACAAACTCTGGTTGAAGATCTTTCGCTAACTGTTGAACCGCAGCAAAGTTTAGCTATTGTAGGGGAAAGTGGGGTAGGTAAAAGCTCTGTGTTAAGAGCGATCGCTGGATTATGGAATCAAGGTTCAGGTAACATTGTTCGACCAAGCTCTAATTCGATGTTGTTTTTGCCCCAAAAACCCTATATGATCCTGGGGACATTAAGACAACAGCTACTCTATCCGCATACCGATAGCCATATTCCTGACGCGCAGCTAGAAGAGGCTCTAAGAGAAGTTAACCTAGCAGATTTAACCGCCAAAGTAGGTGGATTAGATGTGGAATTGAGTTGGTCGGACGTTTTATCTTTGGGAGAGCAACAAAGACTAGCTTTTGCCCGATTATTACTGACTAAACCTAGCTATGCAATTTTAGATGAAGCCACTTCAGCTTTAGATGTGCAAAATGAAAAACGGCTATATCAAATGCTCCAGCAGTCTGAAACGACTATTGTTAGTGTCGGTCATCGTCCTAGTCTATTGCAATATCACCAGAAAGTGCTTCAGCTTCAGGGATGCTCACAATGGCAAATATTACCAGTAGAAGATTACCTGGCAACTTTTAATGAGCTAGATACTTAGCCTCAGAGGCATTGTGATGCCAACTGTGGCTCTGCAAAGATTAAGAAATATTGAACATACGACATCTCATCATTAGGTATCTAGGGAACTACTTAAGCTCTTAGATACCTCGATCATCTACGTAGTTTTAAAGCCTTAAAATAAGCTTAAACTCTTGATTTTAGGTAGGTTAATCGGGTTAACTTATCTTTGAGCAACATTGATATTAACAATTAAATTAAGCTCAGATAACTGTTGTACCGATTTTTGTTGACCAACCCTGAGCCAAAAAAATTGTGGTAACGTAATTAAAGTAAAGATAAGTAACAAAAATAAGAAAAAGTCTACTTACACTAGCTCATACTCATTTAACCTGTGACATCTTCCTCAAGTTCCGATCGCCCATTAGCAACCCCTGCGACTATTCTCGATTTACCTCTACAACCAAGTCGAGGAAGTCAATCCTGGCGAGTATTTTTTGCCTCTTCTTTTCTCGTTTCAGTCCCCGTATTTTTTCAAGCTCCCATTGTCAGGCTATTTCCCGAACTTAGTCTGGTATTAACTCTATTTTGGGTAGGACTGGGTTGGTATCTTTATCAGCGTCCTCAAAATCGTTGGTGGGGAGATATTATTTTAGGCTTTAGCTGGAGTTGGTTAGCTGGTTCTATCTATTGGGGATGGTTAAGATCTGAGCCTTTGATTCATATGCCAGTTGAGGCGATCGGTTTGCCTTTTGCGCTGTGGTGTATTTGGCGAGGCTGGGGCAAAATTGGTAACTTCTTTTATCTCGGTTCACTGTTAGGTACGGCGATTACCGATCTCTATTTCTACCTAGTGGATGTAATTCCTTACTGGCGATCGCTAATGACGGTGGACATGAACCCTGCTTTAGCCTCGCCCATTTTAAAAGCAGCGCTAGGACAGGTGCAAACTGTTTGGGGCATCAGTTGGGCGATCGTTTTAGTAAATATCTTGTTAGGAGTTAGCTGGTGGGCATTGAAGAAAACCGAGCTACACTGGTGGGCATTCGCTGGAGCAGTTTTAAGCACAATTTTAGTTGACAGCTTGTTTTGGATTGTTGCCTACTTTGCTTAAAGGAATGTCCGTTGTTCTACTAACATAAAGGCTAAACCTAACCTATATATTATGGCTCAAAGTAATGATGGGGTAAGACCTTCATCCCTACTCCAAAACCTACAGCAAAATGAAACTATTCTCTATATAGTTAAACGGCTATTCCAAGCTGCAATAACTTTGCTTTTGGCTTCGGCACTTTGTTTCCTAATCTCAGAAATTGCCCCTGGAGACTATTTAGACACCCTCAAACAAGATCCTCAGATTACGCCTGAAAGGATTGCCGCGTTGAGTGAACAGTTTGGTTTAGACAAGCCTGCTATAGTGCAGTATTTTCGTTGGCTATGGCGCATCTTAACTCGATTTGATTTTGGTCAAAGTTTTGTTTATTTTCGCTCCGTTTCTTCCCTGTTGGTAGAGCGAGTCCCCGCCACGCTGCTATTGGCGATCGCCTCAATTATTTTGACTTGGGCGATCGCTATTCCTTTAGGTATTTTAAGCGCGGTTCAACAAAACAGCCGTGTCGATCAAGTTTTACGAGTATTGAGCTATATAGGACAGGGATTTCCTAGCTTTATTACGGCTCTCATTTTTTTAATCATTGCTCAGTTTTTGTCGCCTCTGTTTCCCGTAGGCGGAATGACCAGCATCAACCACGATCAGCTGTCTCTAATTGGTAAGATTCTCGATATTGCTTGGCATATGCTGTTGCCGACGATCGCCTTAAGTATTACTAGTTTTGCTGGGCTACAACGTTTAACCAGAGGTCAACTGCTAGACGTTTTGCGCCAAGACTATATTCAAACTGCTCGGGCTAAAGGTTTACCAGAAAACAAGGTAATCTATGTCCATGCACTGCGAAATGCCATTAATCCCCTGGTGACACTTCTGGGGTTCGAGTTCGCAAGCTTGCTCGGAGGTTCGTTTATTGCCGAATTTTTCTTTAATTGGCCAGGATTAGGTCGTTTAACCTTACAAGCAGTGCAGGCTCAGGATAAATATCTGGTGATGGCAAGTTTAATGATGGGTGCAGCCATGCTAATTGTTGGTAATTTACTGGCCGATCTACTCCTAAAAGCTGTAGATCCTAAAATTAAATTAGCCGATCTTAAATAGACCTTAGTTCGGTAAGCTGGTATCAGTTTAAAACTATAGAACGAATCAAAATTAACCACAAGACAACATAATTTCGTTCTATCCAGTTATAGTCGTACAAAGTTAGATTAGGACATTCATAGTAATTGGCTCGTAAGTAGGAAATAGGAAATAGGAAGTAGGAAGTAGTATTTCAAAGATGTCCTAACGTTGTTACGTAGGGCTATAACTAGACCAGAGGGATAAGTAATTATGTTACTACAAATCAATTATTTAATTCGTTCCAAGCAAGACGGCAAATACTTAGTAGCTCGAATGCCAGAACAAAGCGGGATTGAAGCCAGCTACCTTTTGGTATTTCTAGAGGATTATGATGCCATGAGCTATATCAATACTCACGGTCAAGAATTTAGCGATCGCCTTACCGTTGAAACCGCCTCCCCAACTCAACTCAAAGGACTAATGGAACGGTGGAAATATGCTGGCTTTGCGATCGTCAAAGATCCCTTATTGCCTGAGATCCAATTCGTCAGTTGATCATCATTGGCGATTAACCTAAACCATTAGAGCATAAAGTTATGAGAATTCCCTTAATTTAATGTTTGAGTCATAGACGAGATGAACCGCCCGAAAATCAAGGTAAGCTTCGGTAGTAAAACTAGTATTTGCTGTTGTTTTTTAAGATTACTGCTAATAAGCTATATGACCTCATAGCCCTATTTCTTTAAAAATGTGTTTGTTGTGTTGACTACATTTATTTTGGTAGACGAGCGTTAATGTCATTCTGTATAGCTATTTCGTTTTGTGCAGAAACTATTCCTAATAAACCCCATCCGAAGTAAAGCCTTCCTGTTTCCAAAGCTAATCGTCTTGCTTTACTTTGAGATGGATTTTTTTCTAAATTATTTAAAGCAATATCATAAAAAGATTTAATTGGACGACTTGTCATTATTCCACAACCTATTAAAGAGTCTAAAAAAGATTTTATTTTTTCCCAAAGTTCTTCTTCTTTTAAAGATTGACAGAATGACTCAACTAAATGTTCTTCTAATCGAAGAGTAATTTTTTTAAAATCATTATTATACAAAGGATAAATTTTGAATGGACTAATTTTTTTAATGATTATTTTTAATAAATCCCAAGTCTCAAGGTTAGTTAGATTCATTTCGCACACTCTAAAAGTACGCTCAATATACTTTTTTTTGAGATAAAATTCTAAATTAGATGGTGATATTTTAGTTTCTTGCCAAATCAAGATAAGCTTTTTTAGAATTTCTGGCGAAACTGGATATTTTAATGATGAATCTAAGACAAGACTAAATTTTCCTAATTCTTCCTTGCCTATTTTTTCAGCGTAGATCGCCAATGCCAAAAAAACAATTACAAAAAATACAGTTACAAATAAAGACAACATAATTAGCTATACATGAATTTTCTTCACATATAGTTCCCGTAAATTTGCCATATCTAAACTTTAATAGACAAAGCTTTGCATAAAATTTAATTTCATCATCTTTAGTCATATCTAACTCTTGCTTAAGCCACTTCCGCATTATTTATGTATTATGTGTGAACTAAAAATAGAGACAGAAAATAACGACTAAAGCGGTTAAGGTAGCTGCAATCAAGTTCAAGATAATGGCACTACACCAAGGCATTTAAAATGTGTCGCTCAGTCTTAGGGGAATTAAGCTAATGATTGTTGTGACACTACTAGTTAAAATATGTTTTATGCGATCGCCTTACCGTTGAAACTGCCTCGCCAACTCAACTCAAAGGACTAATGGAACGGTGGAAATATGCTGGCTTTGCGATCGTCAAAGATTCCTTACTGCCTGAGATCCAATTTGTCAGTTAATAATTCAGTAATCAGTAATCAGTAATCAGTAATTACTAAATATAGTGACATTTCTATTCTAAATGGTAGCAATTCGCGATAGATTGAGACATAGAGTAGCAAACTATACAATCTAGCAAGATAAATGAGCAAAACCGTCGCTGAAGTCATGACTACTGACATAGTAACAGTGTCTCCTGAAACTTCTCTACAGGAGGCAATTCAAATTTTGGCAGAGCGAGAAATTAGTGGTTTACCCGTAGTCGATGATCGAGGACAGTTGGTGGGAGTAATCTCCGAAACCGACCTTACTTGGCAAGCTACAGGAGTAGAGACACCCCCCTATGTAATGTTTCTTGATAGTGTAATTTACCTGCAAAATCCTGCTAAACATAACCAAGAAATACATAAAGCCTTGGGTCAAACAGTGGGAGATGCTATGAGCGATCGCCCAGCAACAGTTAGAGAGAATCAGTTAGTGCGGGAAGCTGCTCAAATTATGCACGAAAAGAGAGTACGTCGTCTGCCTGTGGTCAACGAGCAGTCGGAGTTGGTGGGCATGATTACTCAAGGAGACGTAATTAAGATGATGGCAGCAGAATAAGCTGCTCAATTTGATTTGGCCACAATTTTAAACGAAAAATTTTTTAACAATCGACTTTAATTTTATCGGTATTGATTAACCAATTTAAACATGAGCATTACACCAGAATCAGTCCAAGAGTTGTTGAATTCCGAAGACTTTGGCGAGCGGATTCGAGGTCTAAATCAACTACGCCAGATTGACCCCAAAACTGCTTTCGATCTCTTGCAACCAATGATTACTGATAATAATACCCGCGTGCGCTATGCGGCTGTCAGTCAATTAGATACTCTTGGTGTGATAGATAAAGATACTGCCTTAGAATTTTTGCGCGATCGCCTATTTAACGATCCAGAAGCAGATGTTCAAGCAGCAGCAGCAGACGCTATTGGTGGTTTGAAGTTAACTGAAGCTTTTGAAGACTTAAATAATGTTTATCACGACACCTCTGAATGGCTAGTGCAGTTTAGTATCATTGCTGCTCTAGGTGAATTAGGAGAGCCTAGAAGTTTTACCCTCCTAAAAGAAGCTTTGCATTCCAATAATAATCTGCTACAGACGGCAGCAATTGGCTCGATGGGTGAATTGGGAGATCCTCAAGCTATTCCTCTGCTCAAAAACTTTGCCGAACATGAAGACTGGCAGATCCGTTTTCGGCTAGTACAGGCTTTAGGAAGATTAGGTGGTGAAGAAGCTAAAGCCATTATTACTAAGCTGGTGGACGACGAATCTGAACAGGTAGCTCAAGAGGCAAAAAATAATCTTTAATACAAGCTTTAGGACTACCCACTAACCACTACCCACTACCTATTTGCCCTAAAGGATTCCCTACGGTCACGAAGCTTATGCTAAAGCATTTGCGAAGCTTATCCTTTAGGACTAGCTACGCGTCGTCCTTTAGGACTACCCACGAGCCGATCACTCTAATCGTCCTAATTTAACTTTGTACGGCTATATATCTATATTTTTAAGGTGAATTTTTGCGCAACTAAACTTTAAACCTCTCATTAAAGGGTAAGATTTGGCTACTTATTTAAAGGATCATCTTTATTGATCTATGTCGCCAAATAGCTAATCGTCGCCATCATGTTATCTAAACTTTTAAGTATCGCTTCCATATCTTTGACTATTTTGTTCTTTCCGTCTGTCGTTTCTGCTCAACCAAGTTTTACAGTGGCTCAAAGCAATGAGCTAGACCTAAACAACTTGCTGTTAGTGGGAAATAAATACGTAGAATCACAAAATTATGACAAAGCCTTGGAAACGTACGAACAAGCAGCCGAGATGGATGGCGATAATTTCCAGATTTTTTCGGGAATTGGCTATGTACAAACCTTGAGAAAAGATTATGCGGAGGCGGTAAAAGCTTATGAAAAAGCAGTTAAGTTATCTCCAGATGACCCCAAACTTTATTACGCACTGGGTTTTTGTTTAGGTAACTTAGGCAAGAATTTAGCAGCAGCAGAGGCTTATGAGCAAGCGATCGCCCTAGAGCCAGATAATCTGCAAAATCACCTTGGTTTGGGAGTGGTGCTAGTTAGAGCAGAAGAATACGATCGCGCTGTTGAGACATACAAAAATATTATTGCTCTAGCGCCTGATAACCAGGAGGCTAAAGATGCTTACAATATTGCCTCACAGATTTTATTAAAGCAACAGCGCTACCCCGAGGCGATCGCTCTTTTGTCAGTAGCCGTAAAACAACAGCCTTATGAATTAGATCTTAAGTTGCAGTTAGCTGAAGCTCTTTTAAGTCAGGGAAATATTCCAGCAGGATTAAAAACCCTAGAACTAGCCACAAAGGTTGCTCCTCAAAATCATCTTATTTACCTGCAAATCGGCAAGATTCTTTATCAGCAAGGAGAATTAGACCGTGCTTTAGCCGAGTATCAGTGGGCAGCCAGACTCAAACCTGATGATCGATCGGCTATTGAAGGTACAGGATTAATTTATCTGGCACAACAAAATTATTATCGGGCAATTGTTGATTTTCGCCGTTTAACTGAACTTGCGCCCAACAACCCGCGAGGCTATCACAATTTAGGTCTTGCCTTAAAAGGTAGAAACAGAGATGAAGAAGCGATCGCAGCTTTAGAACAGGCTTCAAAGCTATATAAAAATGATGGCAACCAAGAACAGGCGAATCAAATGACGAAGTTAATTGAAGAAATTAATCAAGGGTAGAGAAGTTGAGATTTAGGTTCGCTTGAATGGGAATGGGGAAATAGGGAATTAGGGAATTAGGGAAAATTTTACTTTTTTAACTGAACAACATAATGACTGTCTGTAATAGTCCGACAATAAAACCGAGTATCCCTCCTAAATTGACGATCGCCTGAAGTTCGTTTTTGACAATACCCTGCACTGCCTGCTCTAATTCTTCGGGAGTGGTAGCAGAAACGCGATCGATGATTACCTGATCGATGGAGAGAATTGGGATTGCTTGAGCCACTAGTTTTTCTAGATCTTCTTCTAAATAGCGTTCTAGCACTAAGGCTAATTCTTGACTGATCACTTCTAATGAATCATTTACCGTCGGTGAAGACTGTAAACGATTGAGGATCAACGTCGCCAGGTTTTCCCATTCTACAGACTCTCCCAAACCTGTAATAACTCGACCTCCTTCTTCACGTACATAGTTACGTACAGATTCTCTGACGGTTTTACGCAGTTGTCTGACGGTAGAAACGGGGAGATTTTGCAAAGAAAGGTTCATCAACCAATTTTTAATGCGATCGCGAATTTGTAGCGAGAAACTTAACTCTTCTAGGCGCGCGTTGGTAATCCCTGGTTCATCAATACAAAAAGAACGTAGCCTCAGTAAACTATTACGTAAACCAAACAGGTTAGCTACTACCCAATAAGTCCCACTCGTTTTTTCGCGAAAACCTTCATCAATAATTTGAATATTGCGATCGCTCAAGAAATCAATCAGGGCGCGACGAATAGTGTCTGGAGGTAATACTGAACTCAATAGCCAGTCGGAAAACTTTTTAGCCTGCTCATCTTTGAGCTGAAAATTGAGGAGAATCTGATCAAAAATCTGATTAACCTGCGCTTCAAGAAAATCTTCTTTTCTAGCGAGTACTTTTAACAGTCGAGGCAAGGATTGACTAAATAGATCCCGCAGAATCTTACCTAAAATCTTGGCTGTTTTTTGTTCGCGATCGGATTTAACCCGATCTAAAGCTAATTTTAAAAGCCAAAGAATTGCCCCTTGAATCCGTTCAGTTGCCAACAATCTTTGAGCCAGATTTTGTAATTCTCCTGGGGTTAACAACGAACCCATGATCGTATCAGAAACTTTCTGCGCCAGACGCTCTTGATTGCTAGGAATTAACCCAGGAGTAAAAGGCAGCTTACGTTTGCCAAGATAAATAGCTTTGTAGGGACGAAACAACATCTTAATTGCTATGTCGTTAGTGAAATAGCCAATGATGCTGCCAGCTATAGGGGGAACTAAATATATCCAGAGATTCGCTAGTGCCAAAGCAGTATGTTGAATCGACAATAAAGATTAATTAACAGAAAAAGCAATTGTAGCTATTATTTATTTTATTTGGTTAATACCAATATTCCCATCATCCCACCCATTAAAGGATAATGAACAGCTTGGTTAAATCCTGCTGTATGAGCCAGTTTAATTTGTTCTGAACCCGTGGGAAATCGTTCAACGCTGGGATTAATATAAGCATACTCTTCTTTCATCCCCATATTTTCCGCAGTTGGCACGACAATATTAGCTAAATACCATTCCTGGAATAGTTGCATATAACCAGCTTCAGGACGATGAAAATCAAGAATTGCTACCTTTGCCCCTGGTTTCAAGACTCGTAATAATTCTTCAAGGCTCAGAAGAATATTTGTTACATTACGCAATCCATAGCCCATCGTGGCGCAGTCAAATTGATTATCGGCAAAAGGTAAAGCTAGGGCATCTCCTTCGATCCAGTTGATCGGCACTGTTGGACATTTAATCATCTGCCTTTGTTTAGCGATCGCCAATTGCTCACCAGCAAAATCTAAACCAATTACCTGACCCGAAGCACCAACTTGTTTCGCTAATAATAAGGCTAGATCCCCACTCCCACAGCAAACATCTAGAGCATGATCTCCTAACTTAGCCTCACTCCACTTAACCGCCATTAGCTTCCAGATACGATGCTGTCCAAAGCTCAAGCGATCGTTAAGGCGATCGTATACAGGAGCAATGCGATCGAAGATTGCTTTAATTTCTGATGCTTCAGGGGGAAGGGTTTTGGTCATTGAACGATCTAAGTAAAGTTGCTTGTTCTTTAGTAATCATATGGCATGGCTCAAGCTGACAATAATCGAGATCGAGAATCTTAACTCAAGCAAAATACTTGAGGTGAATCGGGGTTTTTGAACGAGAGGGGTGGCGAGGTTTCCTCGCCATACCCAATCGAGTTTTTGAAGATTAATAAATCTATAACGATATATCGCGATATATCGTTATACTGAAATCAGTTAATTCAAAATAAATCAAATAGACTTATGTTTAGAAACTTTTTCGTCGGTTTTCCAGTATCGGCATGGGCAGGCGATGAGGCGAAGCCTCCGCTATATGCGGAGCGGTATCCTTTAGGACGCGATCGCATCGATAACCCAGAGCTAGATTGGTTTTTATTTCAGCATAGCGAACATCACGGTAAACGTCGTCGTCATGGCTCATTTGGGCGAAATTGGGCAAATGACCATCGAACTCGCCGAGGCGACATTAAATTTATTCTGTTGGAGTTACTTGCCGATCGGCCAAATCATGGTTACAACCTGATTAAAGAAATGGAAAAACGCTATGGTGAATTCCGCCGTCTTAGTCCTGGTTCGGTTTATCCAACTCTGCAAATGTTAGATGAAGGGGGCTATTTAACCAGTGAGCAAATTGGCGGAAAGCGTGTTTATACTATTACTGATACTGGCAAAGAACTTCTAGCAGAGCGTTCCCCACAAGCTACGTCAAACGCTTCTGGGGGGATCGGCAATGTGCCTTCAGAATTCAGTGAATTGCGAAATACTTTAAATGACCTAGCTACTGTGGTAATGCAGGTAAGTCGCAGTGCTAACACAGAGCGCATGAGTCAAGTCCGCGAACTGTTAGAGCAAGTAAAACGAGATATTTACGCAATATTAGCAGAAAAATAACGGAGTAGTCTGTCAAATATTAATTGATGGGTTAAGGTTAGGTAGTAGGTAGTAGGTAGTAGGTAGTAAGTAGTGGGTAGTAGGTAAAAAACTCATTACTCATTATTCATTACTCATTACTCTCAGTTTGCTCACCCATCATTAATTAATTGATAAAGCAGTAGGGGCGATTTACCCTAAAGAGCTAGCTGTGTCTCGCAAATCTTAACTTACAGTCATTTCCAGATAGCCATTCCCCATAAAAACCACCTGTAAAAACGACTACTCTAATAGCCAAGTAAAAACTTCCTCCACTGTCAGTTTTAGCTCGTTGGCAAAGGATGGAACGGGAATTTGCTGTTCTGGCAAGTCAAACACCAATGTCTGTTGCTTTGGCAGATAAACAAACACGGTTCTTTCATCAGGATCGATTAACCATCCCATCTCACTACCATGATCGAGACAATGCAAGATATTTTTAGTAACTTTTGTTTGACTTTGATAAGGGCGCGTCTCCCGAATCGAATTCGGGAGCTTGTACCGCCCGTCTGGTGATAAGATTTCAATTGTCCAATCTGGTGCAAGCTGAAAAACGTTGGCAATCTCGCCATTTTCATCTCGTGCAATTCTCTCCCAGATGAAGACAGACACATCTGGAACTGTTGACCGACCACCAAATGTACAGCGCAACTCCGAAAATGCTCGGGCAATTCGTTGAGGTCTTAACTGGATGTTGACAGTTGTCGATAACTCTGTCTGAATTGAGCTGTGCTTTCCTTGTGGCATTGGTTTTTGAGTGATTTGTCCACCCATATACTCACTAGCAGGTTCTGTTTCTGGTAATTTCAGAAACTCTTCTAAGGTCAGCGATTTTAAAGAAGTTTTTACCATTAATACTTGCTCAAGAAACTCAACAACATACACTAGACGTATAAATGATAGCCGATCGCCAAAAAACCGAGGCGCAATTTTTTACACCTCGGTTTCTGTCTGATATTTGTGGATCTAATATCCTAAATACCTAATAAATTAAGCAAACCATTCTTCAACGGCTTCGGCTTTGGTATTAGTATTGCGCGAAGGAGTCTCACGCTCGAAGTTCATATGAATCGAACGAGTTTGTTCTCCGTCGATCGCTACTGCCTTGATCGGATAATCAATTACACCGTCTTGGAAGGACATTTGAAAGCGGAATGTACCATCGGAATTGAGCTTGATTTTGCGATCGCCAATTGTTACCGTAGCATCAGGTTCAGTTGCACCATAAACAATCAACTCAGCATCAGCCACTAGCCAGAACTTGCGTGGACGAGCCTCTGCTAGACTTCCAGAGAAACCAGCCCCAGACATATTTTGACCAGAAGCGGTGGGTACAGCCCACATTCCAGCACCTGAAGGGAAGACATAGGAACTAACTGCTGCTTCAGGAGTTTGCTGCATCGAGCCAAACAATGACCCAGCCATGCGCATCGATTCAGTATCTTTAGTCATACCAAAGACAGCATCATAAAGGCGATCTGCTCCACCTAGACCTGTAGCTGTACCACCAGCACTCATGGCTTGCTTCTTAGCAGGAGGAACTAAGTTATAGAGAGTGTTGCCTTGAAGACTATCTTCCCAATTTACAGTGATAAAGGCATCTTCAATCCAGTCAGAAGGATATACAGGAGGAATACTTACAGTTGCTGAACGAGCCAAAACTAACCAACGTCCATCCGCACAACGGTAGCCAATATCTGCTACATAATCGCGATCGCTGACGGGAATTGGTAAATACCATTCTCTTGCCATCTCATCACAAAGATATTCCTGAACGCTGTGGGGTGCTTGATGATTGAGATCCACGTCAGTTACATCATAAATCCGAATCGCCAATTGCTGTCCGCCCTGACGACGTAATTCTTCTTTATGATCGTTAGGGACATCCCAGTAAGCATAAGCCCATTGAGGATCGCGAGGCATTAGCATAATACGGCTTTCACCATAACCGTCAGGAAGTTCTCCCAAATCCTGGTCTACGGAAGCAAGAGTTTCCATCGTATTCTCCTCTTGACCAACTTCAAATTTTGTTCCTTTCACCTGTTGTTCCTCCTGCATATCTGATGAATTTTGAGAAAATCTTTCCTGTTCTGTGTTTTTAATTGCTTCTCTAATCGAAGTTAACAGTTGCGATTTACGCATTCTGCTATATCGGGATATTTTATATTCGCTAGCAACCTTTCTTAGCTGCCGCAAGGTCATTTCTTCTAGTGGTGGACGTTCTTTTGCCATTAACTTACAGCCCCTGATTAATTAGACGTTGTTTAGCTGCTGGCAGCCATCATATAAGACTTACACAAAAGTTTTTTGACACTCTGCTTCATCTTTTAACCTTAATTAGTCCGCGTCTATTTAAATTATTTTTGTTATATGTACGTATGTGGGAAAGGTCTTAACCACTTGAACTAGTTATAACAATAAAATACCCTTGGGGATCAAGTTATTACTAGAGTAATCTAGCCATTTGACGAGTTTCTTAGATTTGAGAGTTTTTATTGTCATGATTTTATAACAATACTGCTTAATCAGGGATCGCTAAATGTCATAGATTAACAACTTTAAAGCCGAAATCGATAATCATGAGCATCTGATGCTGGAAAATCATTGATTTTTTGAGTGGACGTAGCAGGATTTTGTTCGCGTTCTCGCTCTATTTTTTCTTGCTCTAACTGATATGGTTTTTTAGTTAGACCAAATTTATGGAGTAAATAATATGCACCAATACCTAAAACTGCTCCTAAAGCCAAGCCAAAAACGATCAGCTTGACGAAAATGCTTTCCAACTGTTTTTTACGCACGGCAACACTTTCTGTTGATAAATTGGCATCAATGTTGTCTAAGTTGGGATCTGAGGCATTATTGCCAGCATTTTGAGACTGGTCTTGATTTAAATCATCTTCTGACTGAAACATAAAAGTAAAATTCTCAAATCTAATAGAGCAAGAGAGTGATTGTATTGATTGATTGTCTTATTTAATTTAAGCCAAGCCATAAAAAAACACCCACCTTGGTGAGTGCTTTATGTTTAAATCTAAGAGACTTCTATACTGCGCTTTCAGCAATAGGATAAACGCTTACTTTTTTCTGACTTCTAGTTCGATACTCAAATTTGACTTCACCGTGAATCAAAGCATATAAAGTATCATCATTTCCACGACCAACATTGTTGCCAGGATAGACACGAGTGCCTCTTTGGCGAACTAGAATGCTGCCTGCGGTAACTTCTTGACCACCATAACGTTTGACACCCAAACGCTTAGAGTTAGAATCACGACCGTTACGTGTACTACCCGTTCCCTTCTTATGAGCCATGTTATTTTTCTTGCTTGTAATTTAGATCTAGATTGTAGTTAAAAATTTACTATTCTGCTGTTGCTGTTGCTGCTGCTGTTTCCGCCTCTGCCTTAGCAACTACTGAGCCATTTAGACTAATAGAATCGATCATTAAGCGAGTCAATTCTTGACGGTGACCGCGCTTTTTACGAGTTTTCTTTTTAGGCTGCATTTTGTAGACAATTACTTTTTTGCCCCGTCTGTGACGCATTACTGTTCCCTCGACGGTAGCACCTTCAACATAGGGACGACCTACATTAACTTCATTGTCATTGTTAACTAACAAAACTTTGTCGATGGTGTAGCTAGCTTCAGGTTCGGCATCTAGTAAGTTGATGTCATAAAAACGACCTGGTTCAACTATAATTTGCGTCCCACCTATTTCTACAATTGCGTAAGTCATAAAATTTTTTTCTCTAATATTGCCGTAAGGGTAGCCAAGTAGAAATAGAAATCAATCAGAGGTTAATCATGCAGATTTCTGACATTTCACTGTGGCATTTAAGATTTAACCCGCTCCGAGCAAGTTATGTGATGCCCAATCTATAATCATCTTGATTTCTGGGAATTTTGTCAAGTCAGTTTGGCTTGTTATGCACCTACTGATTCCTTGGCTGCGTACATTACCTCTAGGGTAATTTCCGACATATTGCGATCGCGGGCAAATTTTTCGGTATTGCGCTTGACCTTACCGCGAACAAAACCAGGAATTTTACCCAGTTCTACTTTAGCTTCTTTATCCCAGTTGAGATCTGAGTCAGCAGAAATGCCTTTAGTAATTACTTCTTTGGTATCGTGTCCGCCAAAGATTTCTAGCAGGTGGTCTTCCATTCCCAGAGTAAAGGAGTTGTAAACTAAATCGGCGATCTGATTTGTTCCTTCATAACCCATAAACGGTTTGTAACCAATCGGGAAATTCTGAATATGAATTGGTGCAGCAATCACACCACAGGGAATGTCTAACCGTTTACCGACATGACGTTCCATCTGGGTGCCAAAAATAGCTGAAGGTTCGTGACGAGCGATCGCATCACCGATTTCGGCATTATCTTCACTAATTAAAACTTCGTCACAATATTCGCTCACCTGTTCTTTAAACCAGTCAGCATCGTATTTACAGTAAGTGCCAGCTAAGACAACCTGGATACCCATTTCTCTGGCGAGAATTTTCGTCATGGCAACGGCGTGGGTATTATCACCAAAGACAACAGCTTTTTTACCTGTTAAGTTTTGACAGTCAATGGAACGAGAAAACCAAGCTGCTTGAGAAACGTATAGGGTTTGGTTATTGATATAGTCTTCATAATCGACTTCTGCACCCTGGTGATTAATTACCTGCTGTATTTTACGAATACAACGGGCTGTTTCCACTACTCCCATGGGCGTAATATCGACATAGGGCATGGCAAACTCAGCTTCTAAGTATTCTGCCGTCATCATACCTAATTCGCGATAGGGAACCAAATTAAACCAGGCGCGGGGTAAGTTTCTCAAGTTATGTACCGAAGCACCATCAGGAATAACTTCGTTAACTTCAATACCCAATTCTGCCATCAGACGTTTTAACTCAGTACAGTCATGCTGATTATGGAATCCTAGAGTAGAAATGCCAATAATATTGACCGAAGGTTTTTCAGTTTTACCTGTAGGTAGTTGCTCTTGTTTACGTGCCTTCTCCAGGTAATATTTCACTACCTGATGCAAAGTGCGATCGGCTGCTTGGAGTTCGTTATAGCGATAGTGATTCACATCCGCTAACATCACATCTCCCTTAGTATCCATCGAAGCACGGCTGACAAAGTTTTGCAGATCTTCCTGCAAGATGCTGGAGGTACAGGTAGGAGTCAGCACAATTAAGTCTGGGCTTTCTTCTTGGTCTTTGCGGGTAATATTATCGACAACTTTCTCTTGAGAACCTCTGGCTAAAACATTGCGATCGACAATACTTGCTGTAACTGGAGTAAAATTTCGCTCCCTTTCGAGCATTGAACGCATAACATTGAAGTAATCATCTCCTAAAGGCGCGTGCATAATTGCATGAACATTTTTGAATGAGCTGGCAATACGTAGAGTGCCAATATGTGCTGGGCCAGCATACATCCAGTAAGCTAATTTCATGGGGTTTCTCTCCTAAGTAAAATTGACGCGATTTATTATGGCTGTTTATGTGGATGTTTGAACAGAAAATAACGGTATAGTCTTAAATCTTGCTCTTTATTGTCTCAGAAATAGGTGAGTAAATGTCATCAGCTAATCTTGTTAGATATAACCTACTTAAGTAAGACTACAAAGATTGCCATCACTAGCTTAGAGCAAATCCTTATTGTCTATCAAAAAGATTTTTTGGCAATAATTCTTAATATTGATTGGCTTAAATATTTCCCCAACTCCAAGATTTAAAACACAAAAAGTAAATGATTAATAATATTTTATTTATTTTAGTTAAAACTTTGGACTAAATACTGTATATTGTCCCTTGAAGCGCAATTATTATAATATAATTAAGAATGTGCCTATTTCTAATAAATTTTGCTCTCGTTTCTTGGGCTTATGTTAATATTCACTAATGGTATTAAAATTACATCCTAGTTGCTAGTGAATATTTGTGACAAAAGTTGTAATATAAATAAAAGAAGTCTGATTTTCACTCATTATCCATCAATAGATAATGGTGGATATGTGAATGGCTGAAGGTCAGAGAGCATAAACTATCAAGCAAGTAAAGTTAGGGAACTCCTTAGGAGCTGTTATCCGATGGATTATATAGATAAAATACTCGAAAAATTAAAAGATATAGCTCAAAAACTAATTGAGATTTTGCTAGGCCCACAAGCAGAACCTGAACGAGAAACAATCCCCATTCCTGTTGATAGTCGTCAACGTCATTATCACTAGTGGCAAGTTTAGCTTCGTTAGCAGTGGGTTATTTTGTCTGAAATCAGCGTGTTAGTATTGCATGGCCCTAACCTAAATTTATTGGGGTTAAGAGAGCCTGCTGTATATGGAAAAACTACTTTAGCTCAGATAAACGACTCACTAACTCTTGATGCTGCAAAATTGCAGGTAAAGATTACCTGCTTACAATCTAATCATGAAGGCGCTCTGGTAGACGCGATACATAATGCCAGAGATCTGCATTCAGGAATTTTGATCAACCCAGGTGCTTATACTCATACTAGCGTGGCAATTAGAGATGCTTTGGCAGGAGTCATGCTACCCACTGTAGAAGTGCATCTTAGCAATATATATACTAGGGAAGAATTTCGGCATCACTCATATATTGCACCTGTTGCTGTTGGGCAAATTAGTGGATTTGGTACAGATAGCTATCGTTTAGGATTGCAGGCACTAATTAACTATTTAAAAAGATAGTAAAGTAAACGCAGTTAATGAATAGAGGTATATTTTTACATTGCTAGTTTTTATAAATCTAATCATATTATAAAGGACAAAGTATTCAAAAAATAGTAAAAGAGGCAGGATGTAAAATAGGGATATTTCTTCTAATATTCGTAAAAATTTAGTATTTAAATGCTTAAAAATTTAATTGGTGATAAAAAGATATTTGCGATTGAATATTCCATTATATCTGTCAAGCGCTCAACCGCTTTGGGCGATTGTCTGATTTGGCTTCAAGGAAATTCTCTTGGTGGACTGGACACAATATCAATCAGACAATGTTTAATAGTATGTTCGGCACGTGGGTCTGTTAAAGAACGAAAATGGGTTTCAACAGATGTTAGTGGTGATGAATTCATGCTTAATTAGAACGCTCAAAATAAAGATTTTTCAGGATCCTACATCAATTTTTTTTAGGTGTTTAATCCGTCAACCTCATTAGTTACTTTAGAAAAAAGTTGATAATGCCAATTACTGAAGTTATCCAAACAACACCTGGAGTTAGTGGCGGTCATGCTTGTATTCGTAATACTAGAATACCCGTTTGGACTTTAGTATCTCTACGCCAACAGGGTGCAACAGAACAAGAAATATTACGTAATTATCCAGGCCTGACTATAAACGATTTAACTGCTGTTTGGGGTTACTACTATAATAATCAATCGGAGATAGACCGTATTATCGCTTCTCTTGATGATTAGTTTCTATGACTAATTTTAGTTTTTATTCTAATGAGAATTTTGCCCTAGATATGGTTAAAATGCTCAGAAGTTTAGGACATAGTGTAATTACTAGCTATGATGCAGGACAAGCTAATTAGAGCATTCCCGATAATGAAGTTTTAAATTTTGCTACTCGTAGTAACCTTGCGGTTATTACTTTTAATCGAGATGATTTGATTGAATTACACAATAATGGTATTCAGCATTCAGGAATTATAATTTGTAAAACAGATCGAGATTATCAAGGGCAGGTTCACTTTTTGTATGAATATTTGCAAAATCAAGAAAGTCTAATCAATCGGTTGATTAGAATTAAAAAACAGCAAAAAAAAGGTTTTCGCCAGCAAATTTTTGTTACTTCAGAATACTTTAGATAAGCGAGATCGCTCTTCAAAAATCACCTCAACCTCCTCGCACCTTACTTTAGCCATCTCAGCAGCCTGACAGTGTATTATCTGAACCTAAAATGTCAAATTCTAACCTAGAAACCAGAATTCATCAAATTGAAAATGGTTTATTGTTGCAGTTTACTACTTAATTACTTCTAAAAAATATTTGGATCTATTTCAAAATAGTATTCTGCATCTTTACTTATACCCACTTTAACTGCTTCACCCTGCTCATCAATCAAAAATGAACCTTCCATCATCGATCGCGCTCTAAGTGCGTCTTTTCTAGTGTTACTGCGATTATCGGTGGCGACAATTTTGAGATAATTGTTTTGATTGAGTTTAGTTATTTGTTCAGAGGTGAGTTGAATAGCTCGATCGACATGTAAGATTTGATCGAAGTCACCATCGGGTGCGCCACTAATTCTATGTGCTATATATTGTTCTGAAGCATCACCAAAAAGTACATACTCTAGTTTAGAGAGTGCATTTTTAGGCATACAGTTGGAGTCGGCAAAATCACAAACAAAAACTTTTTTCTTAATTTTGATTTCTACTTCGGGATTGCCAGGAATTAGAGCGAGCGGACACAGTTTAGTGCCTCGCGATTTTTTCCGCAAACACTCTTCTATGTCACCTCGATAAATTTGACCTTTAAAAGACTTAATTGAACCATTCAAAAGTTCTACCTTGGTAAAAGCTTGAGTGGGCATTATAGTGTATTCATTTAAAGAGTTTTGACTCTGATCGCTCAAATAAACTTCTTGAGGATTGACAGAATTTTCATTTATTAACCCTGCTAAATCAACTTCATAAATTGCTTGAAAATTATGAGCTTCGCTAGGAGTATTAAGAAAAGGTTTATGGGTAATATAAACAGAATTATCACCCACAATTCTCATACTATGAACTAAATCAGGGTTGAGTTCGGAACTAGGACATCCTTGTGTACAAGCAGAGTTGGAGATTGCTGGTTTCGATAATAAACTGATAACTATTATGGTTGCTGCGATCGCGATTAAGATAAATTTAGTAATTTTTGACATGTGAAGCATCAACAATGCTTTATTTAACATCATTCTTAAATAAATAAAAATATTAAAAATATTACCACTTTTATTTATTTTTGCGACCGCTCTTTAACAATCACTCTAAACTCTACATATAGGTGGGTGTAATTAAATTGGAAATGAGGTTCGGGAGTAACGAGTAACGAGTAACAAATAGCTCTAAGGGTAGGGGTTTGATAACGAAGTGTATCCTTTAGGATAAATTATTTTGCCTACCTACTTAATGCGATCGCTCAAAGCGACAAAGGGTGCTAATTAGTGACCTGTCAACTCCTCGATCAACTGTAAGCTAAGCTTTTCGACATTACTTAAAACGATCTCCGCACCAGCTTCGAGCAATTTCTGAGCATAGTCTTCCTGTCTTGTCTGAGAAGTTTGTACATGAGGTGGCAGAATGCCAATTCCCAGCCAATTACGCTCTGGTTGGAGTTCTCTGGCTTTAATTACGGTGTACATGTCTGCTACCGTATCTCCTAAATAAAATGCAGGGACATCATTAGGCGTAATGGTAATTTGAGCGATCGCCTCAAACATTCCCGTGGGATCGGGTTTACTCGGTGCATCTTCCATGGCTACTAAAACTGGATTTTCTAACTTTAAACGTTGTTTGAGGATAAATTCTGCCGAACCTCTGGTAGCACCGCTAAAAAAGCCATAAGGGATCTGATTATTACTTAGCTGCTCGAAATAATTAGGAGTTACCAGTAATGGTTCATTGGCAATGTAGCCATCAAAAAGTTCAGGATGTTTGCCCCGATAACGCTCCTGAAAATACTTGACAATGCTGTCATAATTTAAGTTTACTTCCTCGCGAGTTCGATCGAGGGATTCAAAATAGCGATAGGTCAACTCTTGAGATGCTTCCCAGTCATTATTCCAAATTCCCTCTGACTTGAGGTTGTCTAAGTCTTCCATCGTTGGTCGCCAGCCACCATTTGTAAACTCTTCTACGGTATCGGCGATCGCCTTACGATAAGAATTGCCCACATCTCTAATTACGCCGTCAATATCGAAAATAATAATTGCTGCCGATTGGGCTTGGTTCATGGTCAAATTCTTGTATAATTATTGTGGTTTGCTATGTAAAATATTCCTTAAAATAAATTTATTGGAGGCTTAATTGGAGTCAGAGGCAAGATTTAAATTAAAAGTTCTGTGGTTAGATAAGAACGTGGCGATCGCCGTGGATCAGGTAGTAGGTAAAGGTACTAGTCCGCTAACAGCTTATTACTTTTGGCCGCGTAATGATGCTTGGCAACAGCTAAAAGACGAGTTAGAAGCAAAGCATTGGATTGAAGAAGCCGAAAGCATCGATATTCTCAACCAGGCAACCGAAGTAATTAATTTCTGGACAGAAAGAGGTAAAGTTACTCCGATGACCCAGGCACAAACTAAGTTTCCCAACATTGTGTTTACTGGAACAAATTAGTTGCTCACTCGGGAAATTTTAGTCACATATTTTTGATTTAAGCTTCAAAATTAAAGATATTTCCTAGCTAAGGGCAGATTAAAGCGTTATTCTGCCCCTTATAGCTTTGTTTAAACGATTAGCCACAAATTAGTAGAGATAGCTAGATTTTTTTCTCATTTTAACTCTACTTGTCTGCTTATACTGTCCCGCCTGAAGCTTGAAGGCGCGCTCTAGCCTTTTTCATCGAGGTTTCCGCCTGGATTTTCGCTTGACGATCTTCACTGTTGCCGACTTGCTCGAATCTTGACTGTGCAGTTTGATACTCGCTTTGAGCAGCATCGCGATCGATGTTATCGCCTAATTCTGCGCCATTAACCAGAATTTTAATCTCATCATTTTCTACTTCGGCGAAGCCACCCATCAAAGCGATCGCTTTCCATTCTTTCCCAGGACGAACGCGCAATACACCGACTTCTAAAGCTGTCAGCAAAGGAGCATGACCGGTCAGAATTCCTAATTGTCCTGTAGTGCTAGGAAGAATCGCTTCTTCTACCCGATCGTCCCAGACTGTCTTGTCTGGAGTTATTACTTTTACACTTAACGCCATTTCTTTAACTATTATTTATTGATTAATTTCTTGTCTATCTCTACTTAGCAAAACTTAGCCGAACTCAAGCAATAAGAGATTTGGTAGGTTGGGTAGAACCAAGCGTGAAACCCAACAAAATCTTTTAATCGTTGGGTTTTGTGCCTCAACCCAACCTACTACTACTATTATTTATTGATTAATTTCTTGCCGTTCTTTACCTAGCAAAACTTAGTCGAACTCAAGCAACAGCTAACAGCAAGAGTGAGTAAAAGCAAAATATTTACTGTTCACTGCTCACTGCTAGACTGCTCACTGATTAAGCTGCTTTTAGTTTTTCAGCTTTTGCTTTGGCTTCTTCAATGTCGCCGACTAAATAAAACGCTTGCTCAGGCAATTCATCTAATTCACCATTAAGAATTGCTTGGAAGCCTTTGATCGTATTCTCTAGAGAAACATATTTTCCAGGAGAGCCTGTAAATACCTCTGCTACAAAGAAAGGCTGAGACAAGAAACGTTCAATCTTACGCGCGCGGTCAACCACAATGCGATCGTCTTCAGAAAGCTCATCTAAACCAAGAATTGCAATAATATCTTGTAATTCTTTATAGCGCTGAAGAGTTGATTGCACAGCACGAGCAGTATTGTAGTGTTCTTCTCCCACAATACTTGGCTGAAGCATAGTACTAGTGGAATCAAGAGGATCTACCGCAGGATAAATCCCTTTGGAAGCTAATCCACGAGACAATACTGTAGTTCCATCTAGGTGAGCAAAAGTAGTTGCGGGAGCAGGATCGGTTAAATCATCCGCAGGCACATATACTGCTTGAATTGAAGTAATTGAACCTTCTTTAGTCGAAGTAATTCGCTCTTGTAAATCGCCAACATCAGTCCCTAGAGTGGGCTGATATCCTACCGCAGAAGGCATTCGACCGAGCAATGCTGATACTTCAGAACCAGCCTGCACAAAGCGGAAAATGTTATCAATAAATAGCAGTACGTCTTGCTTATTAACATCACGGAAATATTCAGCCATAGTTAGAGCAGAAAGACCAACACGCATTCTTGCTCCAGGTGGCTCGTTCATTTGACCGTATACCAGCGCAATTTTGGATTCTTCGGGGTTATCCGCATTGATCACGTTGGATTCGATCATCTCGTTATAAAGGTCATTTCCTTCACGAGTACGTTCACCCACGCCACCAAATACCGACACACCACCATGTTGAATGGCAATGTTATTGATCAACTCCATCATAATAACGGTCTTGCCAACACCTGCACCGCCGAATAGACCAATTTTGCCCCCCTGACGATAGGGAGTAAGTAAGTCTACAACTTTAATGCCAGTTTCAAATACTTTTGGTGCTGTTTCTAAATCAGTTAATTTAGGAGCAGGTCTATGAATAGGGAATGTCTCATCTGTACTTACAGGGCCTTTTTCATCGACAGGTTCGCCTAGTACGTTAAAAATTCTACCTAGAGTTCCCTTCCCTACAGGTACGTTAATTGGCGCACCAGTATCAACAATATCCATGCCTCTGACTAGTCCATCAGTACCACTCATGGCAACAGCACGAACCTGGTTGTCACCAAGTAGTTGTTGCACTTCGCAGGTAACTGAAACATCCTGTCCCGCAGGATTTTTACCTTCTACTTTTAAGGCATTATAAATACGAGGCATTTTTCCGCTAGGAAATTCGGCATCTAGAACGGGGCCGATAATTTGTGTAATTCTACCAGTGGTTGTTTTATCTGTGGTGGCTACCATTTTCTTATATCTACTTGGTGGTTAGCTGTTTTATATGGCAGGTCAAATCTTAAAAATAATGTAAAATTTTGCCACCTTCAAGATTATCATTTAACGAATCATCTAAAAAATATAGTTTTGCTAGTTTTGTCGTCGTTGGGATCAAAACTCAGGCTAAACAATAATCAAATTTTCGGTCAAAATAATGTAACGTTTTGTTAAAAAAGACACTAAGCAAAATTAAGTTAAGCTAAGAAAAAAATTGACTGACAATACGCTCTATTTAGTATTCTTTGTTAAAAGCATTGCTATCAAAAGATTCTAGAAAATGTTATTTTAGTACGCCAATAACACTTCAAAGATAAAAAAAGTAATATAGGCGCTAGTGTAATAATTCATTCTTCTGTAGGATGGCAAATAGCCAAGCAAGTATTGGAATTAGAAATTTCACTAGTCTTGAGATCTCTAAAGTATCTACAATTTTGCTTTAAAGCTTGACAGTATCAGTTTAGAGTAGTTTGTTGTCTAGCTTTTGATGCTGAAATTTTTGGTGGTTGGGGTTTGGTATTCTGTAGTCGATAGTTGCTTGGCGTGAAATAGAAGTTAAAAGAATATCTAGTCTTATGAATCGAAATACCTTATCGGTGGAGCATGAGGATAGTTTGACCCAGGATAAACCGCTCAAGCAAAAAGACATTGCCACGGTTTGTATCTATGGTTTGAGTTTAATATCCGCTGGATTGTTTCTCTTCTTGCCCTTGGTAAATTTGCTCAGTCCTAGTCCTTGGCAGCGTTATATGGGTGCAATTCACGGCGGTGCTTCCTTATTTGCCGTAGTAGTAATTGCATATGCAGGACATTTGGCTTTTCCTTTGCTGAGAGGGAATGCCTCAATTTTGCCTCAAATGCGCACTTTAACTTTCTGGGCAAGTTGCTTATCTTTTCTAGCGATTGTCTCGGGAAACTGGGTTTATATGCGCTATCGAGCGCCTTTAAATGGGCCTAGAGGATGGATAGTGGAAAATACTCCTTTGGTTCATTACTTGTTTATGGAATATCACGAATTTACTGTACTGTTTACCTTGCCTTTGGGTATTGCCTGTACCTGGAGCTTATGGAAGTATGGAGATTCAATTCTGGAAAAGCAAAATCGTTCCGTACTAACTGCTACTTGCTTTGCCTTGATGGCAATGATGTTTTTTGCGATTGGCGGATTAGTTACGGGTTTAAATGTCGCCAGAATCCACTCTTTGTAAATATCTCTCAAATATCTTTCAAATATGTCTCAAATATCTCTCAGTAGAGATTCGGTAAATAATTAGTTGTCTACTCAAAAATGTCCAGCTTATGACTAAATCAAGATCATCTTATTCCGCACCGTCTCCCTGGTATGTTCGACTGGGCAATTATCTAAAAAGATTTCCTCAAGGTTTAGCTCAAGGTGCTAAAAAACCTCCTATATCATCTGGTGCTGCGGGTGCAGCCTTAATTAGCGCTGCTTTCGCTAGCTTCGTCATGATGGTTAATCAGCATTTTGCAGCTGCCTTTAAAAGTTACGAAGACCTGATTTGGAACTTAGGTGCATGGATTCCTGGCAGTCGTAATGCCGATCCACTGTACGGAGAAATTGGTAGTTATAGTGGCAAAGAAACTATTTTACTAATTACTTGGTTATTTAGTTGGTTATTCCTAACCCTACTTTGGCGTAATCGCGAAATCAAAGGAAATACTATTTTCTTTTGTCTGTTTTTTTTCTTGGTTGCCGCAACCGTGATGAATTGGCATCCTTTGTTTCCTTATATGCCTTTAATGCCTAAATAAGGCAACGTCAATCAAATCACATCACTTTTGTTGGTAATAAACATCATGAATACAGATAAAATTCAGCACTCATCATCCCACCAGTTCGATCATCTTTTAAACAGTAACCCAAAATCAACATCGACCAATTTACATAAGTATGTTTGGGGGTTAGTGGGAGTTGTCGGTTTATTTTTTGCTAGTTTTCCGATCGCTTATGCACGAGTGTCTCAGAGTGAAAATTTTGACCAACAGCCTGTCCACTCAATTGACTGGGATGAAAGTCAAAAAGCTAACCTAGTCTATCCAGAACCAAAGCCAAAATAGTCTAATTATCTAAATTCAGCGAAATTAAATTAAGCGCGATCGCCATAACATAATCTTACTAGTAGTCTAGTAATTAAAGCTTGTTAAGGCGATCGCTTTGCTACATAAAGCATCATCTCCTATCAGAGTATTCAATCAGTTGACAAGATACCAAACTCTTGAAGTGCAGGAATAAAGTTTTTATTTTCGTGGCTAGGACGACTCAACTTGATTAGAGCAAAGCGTTGAGCTGGATTTAAATTAGACCATTGCTCTAAAGACAACGATAGGTGATGCTCTTGTGCTTTAGTTTGAACACTATCAGGAATATTTGTCTCATTTAACCAGAGTGGATTGGATTCTATTGCCAGTTCTTTAGCTGCTTGACCAGTTTTAGCAATAATTAAATTTTGTAGCCATTTACGGTACGTCTGACATTGATTAGGGGTGGTACAGGGTAAATTGACTAAAGTTTCGCGTTCAGCCTGACTAAATTGATTCCAGTGGGCTAGTTTGAGCTTGACACCACAGTTATCTAGCTTCATCCTGACTAACATCGGAATACATTGTAGAGTGCCAACAAAATCTGCTTCAAACTGAAAATAATTGGCAGATTTTGCTTCTTGTGGTTGAGGTTGAATATTTCCCATCAGTTTTTACCTTGCCAAAATCAAAACTTCAGCATACTTAAGTATTTATTAGAGTGATTAATTCCAATCATATTCAATTTTGTCGTTCCAAAGCAGAGTTAATCTGATTTGCCGCTGTAACTTATAACACTACGTAGAAACATTAGGACTTTTCCTATTTCCTATTTCCTACTTCCTACTTCCTACTTCCTACTTACGAGCAGATTACTATTAATGTCCTAATCTGCGGCGGCTTTTGAGTGTGAATCTTCATACTCAAAACGCGCCGCTAATTTTGTACGTCCATAACTTGCCAAAATTCAAATACTCGATAGAATCGGCAGTATCTTTGATCAATGTTGAATCAACTATTATTGAATAGTTGCGTACCTTGATTACGGTGAACCATATCAACTATTAATGTTCACCTATTTATCTAGTTATAAAGTGATTAAATCTCGTCTTCAACCCAGCAAATCAAATATTGTCAAGTCTAAATTTACATCCTTAAAACAACGGGGATGGTTTTTGGTCAGTTCTTGGCGATCGCTTGACTGGTTATTGCTGTTATCAGTCATCACCGTAACTGTATTCGGTGGATTTGCAATTTATAGTACCGAGTTGGCTGGAAAACATAACTACAGTTACCAACATTGGCTATTTAGCGCAGTGGGATTAATTATTACTTTGGTTATTGCTCGTTGGCATTATCTAATATTATTGCGTTGGCACTGGTTGATTTATGCTCTAACTAACATTTCTCTAATTGCCGTAATCTTTACAGGAGTATCGGCAAACGGGGCGCAAAGTTGGATTAACATTGCAGGTTTTAATGTTCAGCCTTCTGAGTTTGCCAAAATTGCGATGGTAATTACTTTAGCAGCTTTATTACATAATCAGGACGGTACGAATTTAAAAACTATCCTGCGAACTTTAGCCATTACTGCTGTTCCTTGGGGCTTAGTCTTTATCCAGCCTGATTTAGGTACTTCTCTTGTTTTTGGGGCGATCGTCATCACGATGCTGTATTGGGCAAATGCTAAAATAGGCTGGCTGATTTTGCTGGTTTCTCCACTGTTTTCAGCTATCCTTTATAATCTTTATCTTCCAGGCTGGATCCTTTGGGTTTTACTAGTGATGGCGATCGCCTGGTTAACTTTACCCAATAGAATTATTTCTACCCTTAGTGCTTTAATAATTAATTTAGGTGCGGTGGAGTTAGCTATTGTGTTCTGGAATGCCTTAAAAGACTATCAAAAAGCGCGATTAACTCTGTTTCTCGATCCCGAACAAGATCCTTTAGGTGGAGGATATCACTTGATTCAATCACGAATTGCGATCGGTGCGGGTGGATTCTGGGGCAAAGGATGGCATCAGGGGACTCAGACTAAGCTTGATTTTATTCCCGAACAGCATACTGATTTTATTTTTTCTGCCGTTGGCGAGCAATTCGGCTTTATTGGCTGTATCCTGCTCGTGTCATTTTTTTGGCTAATCTGCGTTCGTTTGCTTTGGATTGCAGCTACGGCAAAGGATGATTTTGGTTCTTTACTGGCGATCGGCACTCTAGCTATAATTGCCTTTCAAATTGTGATTAACGTTAGTATGACGATTGGATTAACACCGATTACTGGCATCCCTCTCCCTTGGATGAGCTACGGCAGATCTTTTCTGTTAACAACCTTTATCAGTATCGGTTTGGTTGAGTCTGTCGCTAACCATCGAGAAAAGGTGCGTGGCGATCGCTAGATTTGCTCTGAAAATAATCAGGATGAAGTAAAAACCAAGAGCTGGAAAACTCATCAATTACTTTCATCCTGACTCGCTCTTTACTTAACTACCCATAAGATTCGATCTTTTCTTCACCATTTGGCATACTTGGCACAAATTTCTTCAAGCCCAAATATTGCTGTAAAACGTGCCAGACATATAGTGGATTCAAAATAGCATAACGCTGCCACAACCTTTTCGGCTCTTGGATTAAACGAAACAGCCATTCTAAACCCACATCCTGCATCCATTTTGGTGCTTGAGGTAAAGTTCCTGCATGAAAATCAAAAGCTGCGCCAACTGCCAAAATTGGCATATTGAGTAAGTTACGATATTCATAAGCCCAAGTTTCCTGTCGAGGACAGCCTAAGCCGAGAAAAACGGCACTAGCACCAGAAGCCTTAATTCTCTCAACTAACTCTAAACGTTCATCAGGGGAAAGTCTTCTAAATTTAGATTCTTCCATGCCTGCAATCTTAAATCCAGGATAGAGCCGCTTTAAATTACGCGCAAACTTGGCTAAAGTTTCTTTTTTGCTACCGTATAAATAAATGCTTAATCCTTCTCTAGCAAGAGACTCTGCTACTTTTAGAGTCAAGTTCGGCCCATAAACGCGATCGGGTAATTGCTTTTTGTAAATCCCTGACAATGCCCAGCGCACAGGCTGTCCATCAGGAACTACCAGATCGAGACCATTCAATCGCCTAGCATGGGTGCTATCTAAAAAACCAGTCATTACCCCGTGTACCGCCAAGGCGCTAACTGCAAATGCTTGCTTATTTTTGGCAGCATCTGTAATTGTTGATACTGCCGACTCATAATCAACTGCGTTAACGTTAATTCCTAAGATTGAATATTTTCCTAAATTAATCATTGTTTAATTCCATCTTTCTATACCACTTTCATAAATTTCTGACAAAATTTGTTTGATGTCATACTTAAGTGACCAATCTGGATAGTGAGATTTAAACTTGGCTAAATCACTAACGTACCAGATATGATCCCCACTGCGATTAGTATCTGTATATGAATAATCTAATTTTTTACCAGAAAGTTCCTCAGCAATGGCGATCGCTTCAAGCATTGAGCAGTTGCTTTCTTTGCCACCACCAATGTTATAAACTTCGGCTACGCGAGGATTTTTATAAAACTCATAAAAGGCAGAGATTAAATCTGAACAGTGGATATTATCGCGAACCTGTTTTCCCTTGTAGCCATAAATGGTATATGGCTTAGCGATCGCCGTACACTTAACTAGGTATGCTAAAAATCCGTGTAATTCTGTTCCTGAATGATTTGGCCCAGTTAAACATCCTCCTCTAAACGAAGCAGTACGAATCCCAAAGTAGCGCCCATACTCTTGTACAAGTACGTCAGCAGCAACTTTAGAAGCTCCAAATAAAGAATGTTTGCATTGATCGATACTCATGCTTTCTGGTATTCCCTGAGCATATTCATGAGCTGGATCGATTTCCCAGCGTCGATCTAATTCTTTCAAAGGCAAGGAGTTAGGTAAATCTCCATAAACCTTGTTGGTAGAAGTAAAGATGAAAACCGCATCAGGACAATATTCACGAGTAGCCTGGAGTAGATTTAAGGTACCATTAGCATTAACTGTAAAGTCCGAAAAAGGATCTTTAGCAGCCCAATCATGAGATGGTTGAGCTGCTGTATGAATAATCAGCGATATGTCATTACCAAAGTGTTGAAATATTTCTTCGATCGCATCATAATCGCGGATATCAACTTCACGATGCTGATAGTTATCAATCTCTTTTTCTAATCTTTGACGATTCCACTTAGTTGAAGCTTCTTCGCCAAAGAAAAACTTACGCATATCATTATCTATACCGACAACATCCATTCCCAAGCTACTGAAGAATCTGACGGCTTCCGAACCGATCAAACCAGCCGAACCAGTAATAATTGCTACACCCATATTCAACTTTAATTTTTAACTGCTTATTTATCTCACTGACCCAACTGTTATCTAAAACTCGGAGTTAAAATTCAATAAGTTTCAGGTGAGTTATGAGTATTTACTATTAAGTATATTTACTATTAAGTCTATGCCATAATAGCTTGAATTTATCAATATGTCGATAACTAATCAGTAAAAATGCTGAGAAAAAGACTGCAATAATTAAATATTACGAGATATAGCTTATTTTGTTTAGTAAGCCAATTTAAATTATCAATTTGAATAACCAAGGGTTTTAAATAAACAACAAAATAGTAGTCTACTTAAAGATAATTTAGATTAGGATTACGAAGTACAAAAGTATTTGAACCCCTGACGATTTTTGAGCTTAATTTAGTGCAATTTATCGACAAATATAGCCATACGTAAAAACGTTAGGACATTTTTGAAAAACTACTCCTACTACCTACTACCTACTACCTACTACCTACTACCTTCGAGCCGATCACCTTAATTGTCCTAATCTAACTTTGTACGGCTATAAGTCAAATCCATTCATAGTTCAAGCTACTCGATCTACTAAATTAGTATTTAGTTATCTGAAATTTGCATGATGGGTTGAAAGCAAGAATTTCCCTAATTCCTCAAATCCCTGTTGTCGAAACTGTTTAACTATTCAAACAACTCGATCTTAAACACGGTGAATGGTTCTATATTCTTGATATTCACTACCCAGACTACCCGTAATCATACCAGCCCCTAAAAATGAGGTTTGAATGCCTTTGACGAAGACAGCCTTGCGACCAAAAGATATAGCTGCCGTTAATATGCCCTGAACTAAGCGAAAACTGCCTTTAGCAAATCGCTGAATTCTCGTGCCTAGAGAGCGATTTTGAACTAATTCACAAAAGGCGAATCCATTTCCACGACGATAAGCTCTTTGCCACAGCCATTTATAATTAGTCCGACTGGTCGGGAGCCATTCTGTCACCAGAGCCTTCTCTGCCCAAATAGCCTTGTATCCCTTCTGGTAAACCTGCATGAATAGATGTGTATCATCCGCACCATTAGAACGAAACTGCTCATCAAAACGAATATGCTGAAATAATTCTGCCTTAGCGAAAAGGTTGCTAGTATAGGCGTATTCATAGTTATGATGCAAATTTTGCCCATTAGACAAATTGTCAGCTCCAAAAAAGCTCTCGAGCCAATTGGCGGGTTGCTCGACAAAATGAGGTGTTACGGGGCCTGTTAGAATATCCGCAGAGAATTCCTGTTGAGCTGTCATCAATTCATCTAGCCAGTTTTCAGCAGGTACTTCATCGTCATCCATAATCGCAATAAAATCTACATCATTCTTCGCTATATCTACTGAATGATTGCGAGCGAAAGGAATGCCTCTTTGCTTTTCAATCTCGTATACTAGGTGGATTTTGTGATGAGCCACAAATTCATCGCAAACACTTCGGGCAGAACCTTCAGCATCATTATCCACAATCACAAGCTTGATATCTGGTGCTAGATTTTTAGTGAATTTTTGTTTTGCTACACCATTTAGTAATCTCTTGAGTCCGTCAGGTCGGAAACAGGTAATTACACAAATAGCAATTTTAGTAGGCTGGGGGTTGTTTAAGGTTTCGATTTCGTTCTCTACGACTCTCATGTTCATTTTGCTTAGTAAGGCGTAAATACAGTAATGCCACTTATGAATACTTACGCAGATTGCAGATCGATTAATCAACAATCAACTGGCAGCAGTAAAGCATTACTTTCATTTTTAAGTTTTTTTATATGTCTGCTAAAGTTTTTAGCCTAGCTTATTATGTCTTGTATCCAAAAATTTTCGTTTTCTGCTAATCTTGAATACCCAAGTTTTTTAACCTAAGCATATTTTAATTAGACCATTTTAGGGTTCATATTTAGGTAAAGATTCTAACCTAATATTCACCTAAATAATACTAACTTTACAATATATTATTATCACCACTAAAATAGACAAAAATAGTTATTATCCTCCCTTCAACTTGATGGTTGACTAGCTTAATCCAGCTTAAATCAACAAGTAATTAATGAGCTTATCTGGCAATCTCCTTTACTTTTTGTGGTGCTGCTGCTCAATGAACTTTGAAAGTCGAGTAATTTCTTGCTGTACTGACATATTCCATTTTTGACGATAGGCAGCTAGGTCTAATTCTTGGACTGATAAAGAGCGAATAGCTTGGGCGATCGCTTGAGGGTTATTATCAACCAATACCGCCCATTCTCCAAATAGTTTTTCCGTTAGAGAAGTTCGGCTAATCACTAATTGAGTATCAGAAGATAGAGCTTCACAAGCACCACTCGGCTGGGTAGCATCACTGGTAGTTAGGACTAAAGCAGCCAGGCTGGAACACAAAACTTGGTGATAATCTTCAGTTGCCAAAAAACCCGTTAAACTGACGTTGTTTAACTGCTGTAGACTGCTTGCGGTTGCTGCATTAAGTTTATTAGCATCAGCGGTAATGACAAAATTATATTCAGTCAGTTTTTTCATACTGTCGATTAGCAACTCTACAGGCTCATCCCAGGGATCGAAAGAGGCAATCACCAAAATTTGCTTTTCTAGCCGTTTTGGCGGACAAGAAGGCGCGATCGCCTTAATGGGATCGGAAATTGTAAACAGCTTTGTTGCAGGATACATTCCCTTAACTAGCTCAAACATCTCGGTGTTATGCACAATTATGCCGAGAGAGTTGCTTAAAATAGTCTGGGAAATAGGTAACTTTTGCCACATTTTTACTTGAAATAGTGGGTTATGTGCATCAATAAGGTAGGGAGTTTTGGTTATTAATGCGGGTAGAGCGCTAAAAGTTGGCGGACATTGGGCGATCGCAAAATCAGGTCTTTTCAGCAGAATGTCTTTGATATTGACTGCTAATTTGAATAGGTAGTCTAAAGGTCTAAGATATTTACTGGGAAAAAGATGAGGCAAAAATTTTAGTTCACAATTTAAAAGAGAAGCCAAAACTTCTGGTCTTCTCTGATATTTTTTCCAAACAATAAATAAGCCACTCAGTTTTGTTGGAGGTGTTGTCTCTGACATTAATTAAATGGATTCACTGTGATAATTTTTAATGGTTTTAGTTGATTGCCAAGTCACGCTGAACATCATAATATGATGCTGTGAATATTGTGAGAATTAGTTTACGCTGATTTTCTAGAATATAGATAGACAGCACTCCACAATACAATCATCAACAAACATTCAGAGACAAGAGTTGCCCAAATAGCACCACGCCAACTATACAGGGGAATCAGCCAATAATTAAGTAAGCCATTAACAACTGCTACTAACACTTGCGATCCACTTCTAACTTCTTGTAAATCAGCTCCTGTTAATGTATCAGCTGCAAATATATGCATCGTCCGAAAGAATATACTGGGAGATAACAATATTAGAGCAGTCGCCGAATCTTTGTATTCTGAACCCAAAATTAATGGTACTAGAGGAGCGAAAACTGCCAGTCCCACAATAGCGATTAGCGAATAACCTACAGACATAGGTAGTAATTTTTTGCATAGCTCGAAACTACTTTTGATTCCCGAAGCTCCCTGTTGAAAAAAGTTTCTAAACGAAGCCATCGCTAATGACATAATTGGCGTAAACGAGACATTTAAAATGTGGTAAGCCGCTCCATAAATTCCCGCAGATTCTAAAGTTGATAGCTTAGCCAACATCGATTTGTCGATGTCGTTATAGATAGTTTGAGCGGAAATACCGATCGCGAAAGAAAAACCTAATTTTAGATCCTCCTTTACTTTTGCTAAAACAAACTTAGGATAATCTACCTGCTTCACTAGTAAATAAGTAGACATCACCGCCGCCAAGAAGGTAGCAATACAATAAATAATTGTCCAAGTTAAAATACTCGGATTATCATATAGGGTAATTAATACTAACACGCCAAAAAATCTGTTTACTGAAACTAAAAACATAATTTTTGCGGTATAGTCAAGCATTCCAATCCCCACAAAACTGTCTCTAACTAAGTCATTTAATCTTAAAAAAATTAAATTAGCTAAAGCTACCACAAAGACGACCTGAATAGAGATTCCAGGTATAGGGAAAAAACTATAAACTATCAGAATTAAACTGGTAAATAGCGAACCAAAAATAAGCGTTTTGAGGATGCCTGTTCCCCAAGATTCTCGAAATAAACTTCTTTGCCGAGAAACATTTTGAATAATTATTTGTTCGCTGCCCCAGCTAGCAAAAGGTATTAGTATAGAGACTATAGCAACTATTCCTACATAAGCTCCATATTTTCCAGGAGCAAAGGTACGGGCTAGAATTATAAAATAAATCCCTTGAACCAGCAATTGCAAAATGAAAGACAGAAAAATTGCTAACGAATCTTTGAATCTTTCACTTTGAGTAAGCTGCTTAATTTTTGCTATGACTTTTTTTTTAGGCATTAACTAACTTAAAAGCTTGATTTTTGAAGTTGTTTTCATGGAGTAGATTGCTGCTAAAGAGATAATCCAGAGCGTACTTTGACTCAAGAAAGATACTTCGGTTAGGTTGAAAAAAATAGTATAGAGTAAAAGCAGAAAAATCCACAGCACTTTAATTTCTTTAGACAATAAATATTTAAAGAGGGCATTGAAAATACAGCCAAAATAGCTAACGCTAAATACAGCTAGTCCAATTACGCCTATATCTAACCAAGTTTGAATAAAGCCATTGTGTGCATGAGGAGGAATCCAAGTATGAACTTTCCAAATTATATCTGTTTCTCGGTGTGAACTCGAAAAAAACGCACCATATCCATAACCAAGCCAGGGCTTTTGTTGAATGAAACCCCAGAGATCGGCCCATAAAGGAGTTCTTCCTGTGAGGGTAATGTCTTTATCAAAGGCATTTAAGAAGGTATTAAAATTGATCATCAGGAAGAATAGCGATAAGGCTATGAAGATCAACAGGAGCAGGATTGCCAAAACACTCTGCTTAGATTTAAACGATACTAGTTTTAATCCTTGAGCAGTTGTAAAAATAAATATCACGCTAATCAAAGATGTCCCAGATTGAGCCAAGAGTATGATTACGACTGAGAGTAAGCAGCAAATTTGGTAAAATGTCCGATACTGCTTGGCTGAAATTGAGCGAAAGTAGAAAGTGAGAAAGCTCATAAACATAGCTTCCCCCAAACCATTTTTATGGGGATAAATGCCCCGCCAATTACCAGAAGGCATAATTCCATAAGTGGGAATGACCAAGGCAAATAGAAAACTACAAAATAAGCCGATTCCAAAGCTCCAAGCATATATTTTAAGCTGTTCCTCAAAGCTATATCTAGACCCCAAATATAGGCCAAATGCACTTGTCCCAATTAAAGCGATCGCTTTTCTTAAGGTAAGATCGGGGAGTGAAGACCATGAAACCGAGAATATTACCAGCCCAATTAAAAACAGTAGCCATAAATTGGTTTTGAGAAAAGCGATTGTTCTTTGCCAGCGCAAGCCTAACAGAGCAAAAGTGATGAGATAGATTGAGAGGAAAGCAAAGCGCAGCAGCGCACTATCGATATCTCCTTCATCACCACCAATTGATGGCCCTAAAATTAGGCTGTAAAATCCTTGAGAAAATAGCAATAAAGAAGCCACTGCAAACGTATTTTCCCAAGGACGAATTGATAATTTCATGCTGCTTTTAAATGAGAATAAAATTGATAGTTACGCTTGAAGTTTAGAGCATAATAAAAGCTAACATCTGCCATCAGCTGAATAATCAATTTGGCTAACTCAAAAGTTTTAAATTTTATTTTTTCTTAGCGTAATAGTAACTGCTGTAATGATAAGGTTCTCGCTTCATATCAGCCCCATTGACAATTACGCCTAAAACTTTTAATCCAGTGCTGTCAAGCAGTTTTTTGGCCGCGGTGGCACTATTATAGTCTGCCACTCCTGGACGAACTACAAACAAAAAGCCATCAACAGCCTTGCCAATGATTTTTGCGTCGGCAAGACCAATGATTGGTGGAGTATCAAAAATAACCTGATCGTATTCTTGAGCTATTTCGGCGATAAAATCGAGAAAAGAAGGAGAATCTAATAGAGCAATAGGATTGGCAGGAATTGAACCAGAAGTTAAAACATCCAGATTAGGCATCACATTTTGTACCCCTTCTGACCAGAAAATTTTTCCTGCCATAACTTCATGTAGACCAATTTGGTTAGAAATTTCCCAAATATGATGTTGAGTTGGGCGGCGCATGTCTGCATCGATTAACAAGATCCTCTGACCACATTGCGATCGCGCTACGGCAAGATTGGCTGAGACAGAAGACTTTCCTTCCTGGGGTACGGAGCTAGTGATGGCAATCACTTTTTTCTTGGCATTAGCGTCAAGAAGATTAAGATTAACCTGAATATTTTGATAGGCTTCTTTGAGTGGCATCATCGATACTTCGCTGACAACCTGCTCAGGAAAATTCGCTCTCTCGCTCCCAGGAAGCTGAAGCTGCTGATTATTTCCTCCCAAACTAAGATCTGGTACAACCCCATGAAGAGGATAAGCAAACATACTTTCTACTTCTTGAGTATTTTTGATAGTATTGTCCTTGAGATCTAACAGAAAAGCTAAAGCCGTACCAAAAAGTAGCCCCATCATCGCTCCTGCTGCGACAATTATTTTGCCATCAGGATTAACAGGATCTTCAGCCAGAGCTGCTGCCGAAATTACTCTAACTTTATCTACCTTGTAATCTTGACGAATACCTATCTCATTAGCCTTAGTCAAAAGAGTTTCATAATTGGCGGTTACTGACTCAAGCTTACGCTCTAATTGTCGCTGTTGCTCTTCTAGTTGAGGTGAAAGATTCGCCCTTTTTTGGTAATTGTTGTAAGAATCTTTCAGGGATGCCAGTCTCTGCTCTAAACCTTCTTTGCGTAACCCCAGATCGGCAAACTCTGTAAGTTGCCCTTGCTTTAATTCCCCCAATCTTAAAATATTAATTTGTCCTGCCAGTCCTTGTTGTTGAGGGCCCAAGGCACTTGCTACTTCTGTTCTCAACAAAGCTTCTAAATCTGCTTGTTCCTCCTTGAGGCTAATAATTTGGGGAGAACTATCCGATAAAAGATTACTCTTTTGAGCCAGCTCTACCTTGACCTTTTGTAGCTGAGCTAATGTTTCCTGTAAGCTGATGGATTGGCTGAGAGAACTGACTGCTGAAGCCTCTTGCCAACTCATACCGAGTTGACTCTGCAATCTGTTATAGCGTGCATTCACGTCATTCAAGTCAGCGCTCACCTGATTGATCTGATTTTCAACCTGAGCAACCGAATCAATATCGGCGGTAATTTGCCCTTGAAGATCAGAAATACCATTGCGATTTTTAAAGTTGCGGAGGTTTGCTTCGGCATCTTCCACCTCAGTCTCTAATTTCGGTAGCTGCTGTTTGATAAAATCTCCGTCTTGTAGTGCTGCTTCACTGTTAAATAGAGCATAACCATCAGAGTAGAGTTCTACCGCCCGATTAACAAAGGAAACTGCTACGTCAGGATCTGGATTCTCATAAGATATTTGTAATAAATCAGTACCGATGACGGGTTGAACCTTGAGCGCTTTTTTGACAGTTTTATAAGTTAGAGGCTTACCATTTTCTTCTTTAAGGTCGAGTTCTTGAATTACTTTTTCCACAATGGTTCTCGAACCAAGAATCTCTGCTTCAGTCTCAATCGGATCTTTTTCTAAAACGGTTTTTTTTACTTCAGGATTACCATCGGCAATACCGATACGGCTTGAAGTTTGCTCAGGCTCAATTAGTAATCTTGCTTCAGCTTCATAAATGTTTTTTGATGCTAAAGCTGCAATTAAGGAAAGAGTAACAATCCCGACAAAAGTTGCGCTAGCTGGAATCCAGTGTCGTCTGATTACCTGCCAGTAACGACTAAAATCGATATGCTCTTCAATGGGTAAGTTAGAATCCATAAATTTCAACTTGATGAATTTACTGTATTAATTTTATTTATCTTAAGAAATAAGCGATCGCAATCTGATGACTGCGAAGACCGTAAATACTAATATATTAATATGCACCTTTTGCTAAAAAGACGACCTGAATTGTCTGGAGCAAAATTTTAAAATCAAGGGCCAAAGACCAGTTTTCAATATATTCAAAATCTAAATCGAAGACACCTTCAGAACCAGTATCAGAACGACCGCTAACCTGCCACAATCCAGTAATTCCTGGTAATACTTCTTGGCGAAAAAAGTGATCCTGAGAAAATTTGGCAACGTCTCTAACAGGAAGCGGTCTAGGCCCAACCAAACTCATTTCTCCTCGCAGAACATTAAGTAGTTGGGGTAGTTCATCAAGACTATAGCGACGTAGATACTTACCAATCCGAGTAATACGGGGATCGTCTTTGATTTTAAATAAGATTCCTCCCTGAATTTCGTTTTGCGCTTCAAGCTTTTGCTGTAGTTCACTAGCATTTTCTACCATGGTACGAAACTTACAGATCTTGAAGTGATTTCCTTTTAGACCAACTCGCGTCTGTTGGTATAAGATTGCACCTGGTGAATCTAACTTGATTAGCATGGCAATTACCAGTAATGGTAGCCCAATAACTGCTAACAACAAAGAAGACACCAAAATATCAAAAACTCGCTTGCTGAAAAAGTCGATCCCGACAATTGCCGATTGAGCAAATCTAATCGTTGGTACGCCGATAATTGTCGCAATTTCCGCCTGTCTGGCGGGCAATTTGAAGTTAATTGGCAGAATTCTCCAGTTGACACCAATCGTTCTTAGTTTCCAATAAAGACTAGCAGATCCTTTGACCGCTTCCCATGAGCAGATAAACACTTCATCTAGCTCTTTATAGTTAATTTGATCCAGAGCCAGGTAAAGTGCCTCATCTTGATGAAATTTGGATAGATCTAGCTGTCCTGCAATTAGATAAACTTCACTACTTTCTAGTAAGGCTTTTGAACTCTTTAATTCTTCTGGGTTACCAATCAAAAGAATTTTTTGTTTTAAAGGGTAGTATTTTTGACGCACATAAAACCAGACCCAATTTAAACTTAAACGCTGTAAAGTAACCAGTAAAATCGTTATGATGCTAGCTAGCAATAATTGATAAATGACTTGAGATTCATAAAATCGCCAAACAATTGGTACAATTGCTATATGCGCTAGAAAAACAGCTTTGATTGGGTTTGAAAGGTTGCGGCTTTTATTCCCCTTACGATACAAATCGTAGGCAGAAAATAGAAAAATCATAAATCCCAATACAGTCAAAAAAAGACTGAACATTGCTGGATTTTTGTGCATAAAATCAGAATCAAGTTGCGCCCAACTGTAGTCGAAGGCAATTGACCATCCTAAAGCCAAAGCTAAACTGTCCATCAAGAACAAAATAGTGATTTTTAGTCTGTAGGAAATTTCTTTTTCAGCTAACTTTAAATACCCAGGAGAACGAAGATCTCTACTCTCTATCATCTGATCATCTAAACGATCTTGCTTATTTACCGCGTAGTCTGGAGTACTAGAGAATTTGTCTAACATAAACTTGTTTTTGAATTAGTTTTAAAGTTCTGAATCAGAGCGATAAAGTAATAGCAGTACGAACTCTTACTTAAACTACATTGTAAAAATACTCGAGTGTTCCGCTAGCAATTTAATAGGAGCTTTTTTGTAGATAATTAAACTTTAAAAAATATTAGTAATTTAGTATATACAATAATAGGATAAGTGTATTCATTTAAGAGAAAATACTTAGTCCTAGATTAATGTATAACCTACGGTCGATCGTACTGTCAATGCCCTAACTAAAATGAACCCAACACTTTACAGCAACTTCATTTAAGATGCAAAAAAAAGTAAAAAACCTTAGTAGGAAATACTGGGCTAAAAAATATCTTTTCGGCGCAGCACAATCAGAGCAACTATGCTGTAAATTAAAGTATGAACTATTAAAATTCCCCAATTAAGATTAAGATTTGACCAAGTAGCTTCATACACTGAAGAAGGTTGAAAGATGTCTTTTAGTACTTCACTACTCAAAACAGGGTTGGGTTTGGGCGCCATGGCATTAACGTCAGCTAAAGCACCATATGCTCCAATTGACCAGCGACTAAGCATCAACCAAGACAGCTTGCTTGACCATCCTTCTAAGTTAAATAGTACGCCAGAAAAGATAATTTGGGGAATCATTACTAGAGGTAAAATCCCATTACCTTCGTTCTCAGTTTTCACCAATGCAGACAGCATCAAACTCAAACTAGTGCTAGCAAGTAAAGTTAAAAAAGTAGTGATAGCAAAGCCTAAAGACCAAGGAAGTAGTTGAGATTGAGGGGATTGAAATACCAGTAAGACCACCACAGAAATTAGTAATGTTTGAACTACAGCCAGACCACCACGAATAATTAGTTTGGAGGTTAAATAAGACCTTAATCCCAAATTAAGTAAGCGTTCGCGAAAGTAAATTGCTGTTTCTTGAACTATCTCCCGAATAGAGTTAGCTAAACCAATCCAAATGGCGATTGAGCTAAAAATAAACAACAGACGAAGTGCTAAAGAAGCTTGAGTAATGCTGGGGTCATCGACAATGCTTAGAGGCTGTTCGTCACGTAAAGGCAAGCCAGTCAGAGCAATAGTAATTGGCCCTGCTAATAAAGTTAAAATCAGGCTGGTGCTGTCTCGACTAACTAGCTTCCAATAACGTTGGCACAGTAAAAATAGCTGTGCAAAAGGAGAAACACTTTTAGTATTGCTGGACTTAGCAGCCTGCTGATTTTCCTTGCCTGGACTCAGAGAATTTTGGATATATGCTCTATACTCATTGGAATTAGCATATTTTTGTGACCAGTAGCGAACCCGTTGAGCGATCGCCGCTTTATTTTTACCTTTGTTTAATTCAATGTAAATATCGGCAAAATCACCAAAATGCTCGTTTTCAAAATGTCCGCCGTTACGCTGAAAAAATGCTAAAGCTTCGTCTGGAGGGCCATAATAGCAAAGGTTACCCCCCAAACCGAGAAAGGCGATGCGATCGCAAATTCCAATATTATCTGTAGCGTGGGTAACTAAAGCTATAGTTCTGCCTCGATCTGCTTGCTCCCGTAGCAGCTGCATCATTTCTTTATCTAAACCAGGATCTAGTCCTGAAGTTGGTTCGTCTAGGAAAAATAGTTTGGGATCTGCTAGGAGTTCCACGCCGATACTAACGCGCTTGCGCTGACCACCACTAAGTCGAGACACCAGGGTATTTTGCACATGAGAAAGCTTGATTTGCTCTAAAGTGCTGTTAATCGCTTCATTGATGTCGGTGTCTGGTGGTAGTCGTAGCTGACAGGCATAGCGCAATACCTCTTCTACCGTCAGATTTTGGTGAATAATGTCATCTTGGGGAACATAACCAACCTGAGAACGATAAACAGGCCAGTTTTTGCGTAGGTTATCGCCGTTGAGATAGACATTACCTGAAGATATTGGAGCAATGCCTAACAGTGCCTTCATTAAGGTAGATTTTCCTGCACCACTGCCGCCAACAAAAGCAACTAGCTGTCCTGGCTCTAAGACCAAATAAACATCATTGAGGATCGTAAAAGTTTCGCCTTTTTTATCTTTGACCTGAAAAGTCAGCTTGTGAGCATCGAGGCGAATTTGATTGGTAGCGTTAGTTAATTCGAGCGCTTCCCCTGTAAACAACAAGACATAAGGCCCAATCTGGATTGTATCGCCGTTTTTGAGTTGAAAAGGCTTGTCTATACGTTCCCCGTTAACAAAAGTACCATTGCTGCTGTGATCCTGAAGAATATATCCCCCTCGACTATCAGGATTAATCGTGGCGTGGAAACGAGAAACCATCGGAGCATCTAATTCAATTGCCGACGTGCTATTAGGAGAGCGTCCTAATTCGACGGGCCATTTTTGTAACCCTTTGAGGTCAAGTCGTCGCACGCTGGGGATAATCATTTCCCCTTGTTTGGGATTATAATAAGTGAGAATTATTTGTTGCCTGGGATCTTGCCCAATATGCAGTTGCTCTCCGTTTTTAAGGATGTGTCCTTCCGTTAAATTGATGCGAGACTGATTGAGAAAAATACCATTACCGCTGGGCTTTTGCTGATCGCGATCGCCATCATAGATCCGAAAGTTATTGCCTTGTTTTTCGATAATTGCCTGTCTGCGAGAAACTATATTCCATTCACTGGGAGTCAGCATATTTGCCCAGCTAGGATCTCTACCCAAGTAATTAAGCTCATGACTAAGACGCAGAACTTTTGTTTGACCTTGATTATTAAGTTCAATATAAGGTTCAGTCTCAGCAGTTATGAGTATTGTCTCCTCGGAATAATTGCTAGTCATGATATCTAATATTTAGCTGATATTTATAATTGTCTAAAAACATGATGGAGAACACAAGATAGTTTTATAATATATATGCCTTGCAGTAATTAATATTGCTACGCAGAACTTAAGATTGAAACTCTCAGCAAATCAAACTAATTTAAGTATTGTGTAGTATTTTGAGTAAATAGCTAGCAGTATTGAAGATGTTCTAAACTGCCAACAACCTCGCTCTAGAAAATATGCTGTTTAGCAGTCTTAGAGTGAAACTGTTGAACTAATGCCAGTACAACTATTACATTTATTTTTTGGTCGATTAATGCTCCCTCGCCAAGATCCAGTTGAAATTTTTTCTACTTTTATTCAATTTGATGACGATCGCTTTGCAGGTTGGGCAACAGATCCTCGCCTACGTCGTAGCATGAGGCAGTCTGTGGATCAGATCTCAACGGACAACTCAGCTAATTTTTGGGCTTTATACTGGCATCAAATTTGGCAGCAACAGCCGACAGGTTTAGCAAAAGACCATTTAGCCGCTTATTTACAGGAAGTTTGCTTTTGGTCGGCGACCAAAACTATTAGTGGCTTTAGCAGTAGTCAATATACTGTTGCCGATTGCTTTCAAGTAGCGATCGCCCGTATTGATAAAATTCTTCAAGGGTTTGACCGCGAACGAGGATTTAATCTTACAAGCTATGCCAGTATTACTTTTGCCAATTTGATTCGAGAACTATTGCGCCAGCAGAAAGAAATTGATATTTGTTCTGATTGGTCTTTACTGCGCAAGCTGAGTCAGAAAAGAATGATTGAGGCACTAGTTAATGCAGGACTAGATCGAGAAACAACTGAACGCTATATTTTAGCTTGGACTTGTCTTAAAACGATCTACGTTCCCGAACGAGCATCTTCGACTCGCAGTCTCCCAAAACCACAACCAGAAACCTGGTTAGCGATCGCTAATCTTTATAATCAAGAACGGCATACTCAGTTAAAGCTGTCTACAGAAACGGCTAGCTGTTCACAGCTAGAAAACTGGCTGCTGATCTGCGTTAAGGCAGCACGTTCCTATTTATTTCCCAACGTAGCTTCACTGAATCAACCTAAGCCTGGTTCTGAACAAGAAATCGGTGATTCCCTAGTGGGAGAGGTAACCCAATCCCTCTTGGCAGATATGATTGCTCGTGAGGAAATCGAGCAGCGCGCTCAGCAACATACCGATCTTAATCAGTTTTTGACCGCTACTATTAACCAATTAAAGCCAGAAGAACAGAAGTTACTGCAACTATATTATGCTTTGGGATTAAAACAGGCAGAAATTGCTCAGGAATTAAACACCCAACAATACAGTATTTCTCGCAAGTTATCTAAGATTAGAAAAGGACTGCTATTAGCTTTAGCACAGTGGAGTCAGGCAACTATGCATATCTCTTTGACCTCGGACATACTCGACAATATCAGCTCACTATTAGAAGAATGGTTAGCTAGCTACTATGACAGCAATTAACAATTAAATAGAAAATCTAGACTTAAGGATTTACACCGATGATTACCGCAAACTCAACTATATTCAACTCTACAGATTTAGTTCTTGCATTAGACCAAGCTACTATCGATCGCGCTTGGTTACAAAGTCAAGCGGCTGGTAGCGCTTCTAGCCGTTGGCAGAACTATCTCAATCAAGTTACCTTAGCGGTTTTCCTACCCTGGTTACAAGAGGAAGTAGATGCTACGGCTAAGACACAGTGGCAACAAGGGCAAGTTGATGTTTGGGAAGTAGTTAACGGTACAGCGATCGCCATTGAAGATGCTAAATTGGTTTTGATTCCCAGCGAAGCCGAAGACCTAGAAGAACTAAGAGTACCTCAAGAATGGATCGATCTGCCTAACTGGACAGCGGACTATTATTTGGCAGTACAGGTCAATGTTGATGCTGGTTATGTCCGAGTTTGGGGTTATACTACTCATCAACAGTTAAAGCAGGGTAGTTTTAATCCTAGCGATCGCACCTATAGCCTCAGCGATCGGCAGTTGATCGCCGATCTTAATGTCTTATGGGTTGCTAGAGAATTATGTCTTAATGAAGTTACCCAAGCTGCAATTGAACCTCTTGCCGAACTTACTCCCCCACAGGCAGATAATTTAATTGAGCGTTTAGGTAATCCCGCTCAGCTTTTACCTCGACTAGCCGTTCCTTTCACTACCTGGGGTGCCTTGCTGCAAAATCCTCAATGGTGTCGTCGGCTGTCTGCAACTCGTCGTGGTGTACCAAGCAAAACTCCTGTTTTACAGTGGCTCAAGCAGGGATTGAGTGACCTTTCGACAGAATTTGGCTGGAGACAGATTGAATTAAGTTTAAGCGCCGATGGAGCTAGAGGTGCTGCTACTGTTGATGGTGTTGTTCCCGCTTTTGGTTTAGCCAAAAAACTGGCGATCGCTAATCAACCTTACGAGTTAAAAATCCTCCCCTTAGAAGAACCAGGATCTTGGCGCTTTGAAATGTCCTGCCTCACCCCTGGCTGTTTGATCCCCGCTGGCTTTAAGTTGAAATTACTCACCTCAGAACTACAAGATTTTGAGGGTAACGAAGATTTGGCAACGGAAGCAGTTCCCCAACTTTCCTTAGAAGTTGACCTCGATCCAGGAGAATTATTAGTCTGGCAAGTCGAACCGACTCCAGATAACTATCAACAGGAAACTTTGCAGTTCTAAACTGGCAAAATCTGCAAAATTTATTTAAGAGAAGATCTATATCTATTTTCAGGCGATTACCCTTCAGGTAGGCTGTGCGATCGCCAATATTTAATTAATTGAAGAATAATTGAAAAATTCAACTTTTTTGCTCTATATTTCTAATTATATTTAGAGAAATATTGAAGCTGGCAGCTAATCACTATGGGTAAGATATTACCTGAAATTGACAATAACTTACAATCTTGGATTAATAAACAACAAATGTTTTTTGTGGCTACTGCTCCTTTATCTGCTAATGGTCATATCAATTGTTCTCCTAAAGGGGCTGATTCTTTTCGCGTAATTGATCCAAAAACAGTAGCTTATCAAGACTTAACAGGAAGTGGCATCGAAACTATTGCCCATCTTCAAGAAAATGGCAGAATTGTGATCATGTTTTGCGCTTTTGCAGGCGCACCTCAAATTGTTCGGTTACATGGTACAGGTACTCCGCTCTTTCAAGATAGTGCCGATTACCAACACATAGCAAAATTATTTCAGCCTCATCCAGGGGAAAGATCGATTATTAAAATAGATGTCCAAAGAATTGCTACTTCTTGTGGCTATTCCGTACCCCTATATGATTATGTAGATGGACGTGATGTTTTAAATAAATGGACAGAGCAGAAAAGTCCAGAAGAATTAGCTGCTTATAGACAGAAGAAGAATCAATTAAGTATTGATGGTTTACCTGGATTGTTATTTTGAAAGTCTATCTTGATATTTAGTTCTTGATATTTAGTTTTCAGAATCTTTTAAGATGGAAAAAACATTTCAATAAAACTTGATGCAAGCTATCACTCAAGATCCAATTCAAGTCTCAACTTACTTTCGCGCCCTTGCCGATCCTTTAAGAATACAAATAATCGAATTACTGCGTAATCAAGAGCTATGTGTTTGTGAACTGTGTGAAAAAATTGATGTAAGTCAATCTAAACTATCTTTTCATCTCAAAAATCTTAAAGAGGCTAACTTGGTAACTGCTCGTCAAGAGGGTCGCTGGATTTACTATCGTCTTAATTTAGCTCAATTCGTCATTCTCGAACAGTATTTAGCTGAATATCGACGATTTGGAACTATTTTACCAGCAAAAAGCTGCAATTAATTAGCTCGACTGGGATTGGCGTAATTTATCGTAGCTGGTAATTTAACACATCAAGTTTTTTTGATGCATCAAGTTTTTTTGATGTAAAATCAAATATTATTTTCGTAGTTTCACAATATCTCATTAGTTGCGAATCTTAAGACGTAAAAACATATCAAATGTCAGTATCAGTAACATATCCTAATTATATTTGGTGGCTTGTACCACAAAAACTAGCAGGAATGTCCAGACCACCACTAGAAGACTTACCTTTGCTCTATCAAGCTGGTATGAGGGGTATAGTTTCAGTCATGGATGAACCTTCGGGGATTAAAGAATATCAAGAGGCGGGATTTGAAGCCCTTTGGCTGCCAATTACAGGAGGTAAGTCACCTAGCTTAGAGCAAGTTAGACTATTTATTCAATTCGCCAAACCATTAATTTCTAACAATCAACCAGTAGCTGTTCATTGTACTAGCGGTAATCGTAGAACAGGAACGTTGCTTGCTGCATATTTAGTTGCAGAAGGAGAGTTGCCATCAAGAGCAATCTCCATGATTCAAAAAGCGCGCCCTACAGCGGAACTACGAGATGTCCAAAGAGAGTTTCTTGTCAGTTTGCCACAGCTATTAAGATGATGTTTTATAAAAAGCAAAAATGACCAATTTTAATCATCCACCCAGAATCCTATTTTTATATGGCTCATTAAGAGAGCGTTCTTACAGTCGTCTTGTGGCAGAAGAAGCCGCCCGAATTATTACCAATATGGGGGCAGAAGTTAAATTCTTTCATCCCCACGAATTACCACTACGAGGACAAGTGCCAGAAACCCATCCCAAAGTACAAGAACTACGAGAGTTAAGCCAATGGTCTGAAGGTCAAGTTTGGTCTTCTCCCGAAATGCACGGCAATGTTACGGGTATTCTCAAAAATCAAATTGACTGGATACCTCTAACTATTGGTTCTGTAAGACCAACCCAAGGCAAAACTTTAGCGGTGATGCAGGTTAGTGGTGGTTCACAGTCTTTTAATGCAGTCAATACCTTGCGGATTCTGGGGCGATGGATGCGGATGTTTACCATTCCCAATCAATCCTCGGTAGCTAAAGCCTATCAGGAGTTTAATGAAGATGGCACGATGAAAGATTCTGCTTATCGCGATCGCGTTGTCGATGTTATGGAAGAGTTATATAAGTTCACTCTGTTACTACGGGATAAAATTAATTACTTAACTGATCGTCATAGTGAACGTAAAGAAAAAGAAGAAGCAGAAAATAAACAGTAAGCATTTAGTAGATAAAATTACTCCAAAACAAAATGAAAACTGCAATTGAAGATCAATGAGCAAATTACCGAAGCCTAAAAAAACTGGGATGAATCATATTTTCTATTACTGGCAAGAAGCTATTACAGAATTTATCGGTACTTTTATCCTAGTTTTTACTGGTTGTGGAGCAGTTATGGTGGATACCATTAGCAATGGTAGTTTATCTCACCTGGGAGTTAGTTTTGTGTTTGGGGCAGTAGTAGCTGCTGTGATATATAGCACGCAACATATTAGCGAGGCTCATATCAACCCTGCCGTAACTCTCGCTTTTTGGACGAGCGGTTTTTTTGCTCGGCAAAAAGTAATACCTTACGTTGTAGCACAATGTCTGGGTGCGATCGCAGCTTCAGGGCTACTTTTGCTCACACTGGGTAAAGTTGCCAACCTGGGGGCTACTTTACCACTAGAAGATAATTGGCTTCAATCCCTAATCCTCGAAACTATTCTGACTTTTATCTTGATGTTTGTCATTTTAGGTTCTGGCTTAGACCGACGTGCAGCAGGGGATTTTGCAGGGTTAGCAATTGGCTTGACAGTAGCATTGGAAGCAGCTTTTATGGGCCCGATTACTGGGGCGAGTATGAATCCAGCAAGATCGCTGGGGCCTGCTTTTGTCAGTGGTCTTTGGCAACATCATTGGCTGTATTGGGTTGCACCAATTATGGGAGCGCAATTAGCCGTATTTGTTTACGGTTTTCTATCAAATGGTTTTCACGATATCCAATAAATTATCTAACCGAATAAAAACCATGAAAAAAGTTATGTTTGTCTGCAAGAGAAATTCCTGTCGTTCCCAAATGGCGGAAGGCTTTGCCAAAACATTAGGAGAGGGCAAAATTGAAGTTACTTCTTCTGGGTTAGAAGCCAGTCGGGTACATCCCACAGCAATTGAGGTCATGTCAGAAATTGGGATTGATATTAGTAATCAAACTTCCGATCCTTTGAGTGATTTTAATGCCGATGATTACGACGCTGTAATTTCCCTGTGCGGTTGTGGGGTAAACTTACCACCTGAATGGGTAATGCGATCGGTATTTGAAGATTGGCAATTAGACGATCCCGACGGACAACCGATAGAAACTTTTCACCGTGTTAGGGATAAAATTAAAGAGCGAGTAGCTAACCTAATTGAAAAACTTAGCTAACTTTAGTAAGTTTAGTTTTAGGCTTAAAATTATAATTGCTCCATAATTTATTACAAGAGCAAACTATCCAGACTAATTGTTATTTCAGGAAAAGCTTGTGGCGCGATCGTCTCAGACTTATATTCTACTACTTGCAAATAATTGTCTTGACTAGGTTGAGTGTGAACAATTAGCTTTTTATTTACTAAGTCAATAACCCAATATTCGGATATTCCATTACGAGCATAAATAACTGTTTTTTGTGACAAATCTTTAGCTAGAGTACGATTAGCAATCTCAATTAACCAATAAATATCTTCTGCGTAAGGATGATGCAAATCATAAGTACTTTCTGGTAATCGAACGATGCTAACGTCAGGTTCAGGTTCAGAATTATCTAGAGTAATTGGATGAGCTTCATAAACTTCTGCTCTATCTTCTAGCAACTTACGCAAATATTTCACTATTTTATGGCTAGTATTGCGATGAGGAATTCCTTCTGGACTCATTTCGACAAGCTCTCCTTCCAGCAATTCAACTTGTTGTCCTTCTAGTACCCCAGAGTCCACTAATTCATGCCATTTTTCAATTGACCACTTGTATCTAGTAGTAGCCATGAGTGTAATACAATCAATTTAAAGTTTTGAGCTTTTGTTAAAATATTAGCAACAAAGGTAAATTAACGGCACGAGAAAAGTTGCAATGAATACTGTGGTATTAAACTTAGAGCCAATTCCTCACTTAACGGATGAGCAATTTTATCAACTGTGTGTTGCCAATCGCGATTTAAACCTGGAAATGAATGCAGCAGGAGAATTAATCATCGTGCCACCAGTCGGCGGAGAAAGCGGTAATCAAGAAGCAGAACTAATTACTGATTTAGAGATTTGGAATCGTCAGGCTAAATTAGGCAAAGTGTTTAGTTCTTCAACTATTTTTATCCTTCCTAACGGTGCAAAACGCTCTCCTGATGCTGCTTGGGTCAAGTTAGAAAGATGGGAAAATTTGACCCCAGAACAACGAAAAAAATTTCCTACCCTGATACCAGACTTTTTGATTGAACTGCGTTCAGAGACAGACAGACTAACAACGCTGCAAGAAAAAATGCATGAATACATCCAAAATGGTCTGCGTTTAGGTTTGCTGATTAATCCCCAAGATGCACAGGTAGAAATTTACCGCTTAGGAAAAACTGTAGAAGTTAAACAAATGCCAGCAATTATTTCTGGAGAAGATATACTACCTGGATTTGAGTTAGAAGTGTAGAAAGTGCGATCGCCTTACCCAAAATATTTATTTTATTAACTAAAAGCTGGATGACTATTTTTTGATAGCGATCGCATCTTCAGCAACTTGACTTCTAATACGATGCTATATTTGCTCAATTATTTTCTTGCGCTTTTCCTCATATTCTTCTTGAGTTAACAAACCAATCTGATATGCTTCATTAAGTTTTTCTAAAAGAACAAGAGATTTACCAGAACTCTGAAGAGACTGAGAGGCAACCTTCTTACGAGAAGTTACTTCTTTTTTCTGTGCTTTGAGATCTTTCAACTCACCTTTTAGAATAGCAATTTGTCCTTGAATCTGTCGGACAAGTTCTTGAGAATTTTGCTTGCCGTGCTTAATTTCAGCTCTTTTAGCTGCCACATTTCGGGCAATACCAGCATTATAACTAGCTGCTTCTTTTCGGCGTGCAGCCCGATATTTTGCTCCTAACAATGTACCGCCAAGACCTCTTCCCATTGACTGAGTTTGCGCTCTTGCCTGAGCCGCAGATAATGACAAAGACGAGTTAGCATCTACCCAGCTTTGTACATTTTGCTTTGCGCCTTCGAGTTGAGATGTAAGTTGTGACAGTTGCGCTTCGACTTCAGAGATTCGACGTTCTAAAGTCGCTGCGATCAGGGAATCATCTTGCTGAACCATGATTAATAATAAGCAAAAGTTTTGAACATATACGAAGCAAGCAGTCCAAAAGGCTACCACTTCTCTTAATTACAGATAATGCCCAAAAACTGATGTTGATTAACAGTAATCGATGAATCTAACAGAACGTCTCTACCAGCCAATTGAATCGTAGAACTACATTATTATACGGAAACTTTCTGTATATCTACCCCAATAGGTTATGTTATCCAGAATTATTCTTGATATTCACCATATGTGGGGCGTTATCTGGAATTGTCGCGTATATTATTCTTTTTTTGCGCATTATCCAGGAATTTTTTTAAATGTCATACATTTGATTTAAGATGCACTGCTTTTATTAAAATCGTGTCTACTACATATTGAGCGTTGATTAATGCGATCGCCCATCAGCTAAAAAAAAATCAGATTCACCACAATTTTGACAACAGGTTGATGGTTGATATAGTCTACAATAAACTTAAACAACAAAAACGTTGTTTTAATCTATAATTCTATAGTTCTTTTCAGCGTATATCTTCTGCCTGAGAATATTACAGCCCACAGTTATCAATTGTTTATTTAGCAAACAATGAGTGAAACGATTTTATCAATACGTAATTTAACCGCCAATGTAGACGGGACTCCCATTCTTAAAGGAGTCAATTTAGAAATCAACGCTGGAGAAGTCCATGCAATTATGGGGCGTAACGGCTCAGGAAAAAGCACCCTTGCCAAAATTATTGCGGGGCATCCAGACTACGAAGTTACTGGTGGAGAAATTATTTATCAGGGCAAAAATGTTGTTGATTTAGAACCCAATGAAAGAGCTAATAGCGGTATCTTTTTAGCCTTTCAATATCCGATGGCAATTCCAGGGGTTAGTAATCTCGATTTTATGCGGGTAGCATATAATGCTAAACGAAAGTATCAGGGATTAGAAGAGATTGACACCTTTGATTTTGACGACTTGATTGAAGAAAAGTTAGAAGTTGTCAAAATGAAGTCTAGCTTTTTAGAGCGTAGTCTTAATGAGGGTTTTTCTGGAGGAGAGAAAAAACGCAACGAAATTCTCCAGATGGCATTGTTAGATCCTACTTTAACTATTCTCGATGAGATCGATTCAGGATTAGATATTGATGCCTTGAGAATTGTTTCTGATGGTGTAAATCAGCTGAAGACTCCTGAGAAATCTCTGTTGGTAATTACTCACTATCAACGTCTACTCGATTATATTGAGCCAGATTTTATTCATGTAATGCAGGAAGGCAAGATTATTACTAGTGGTGGTAAAGAACTGGCACTAGAACTAGAGTCTCGTGGTTACGATTTCCTGGATGATAAATTTAAGGTGGAGGCAGGAATTTAATGGCGGTACAAATTCCTTTTGCAACTATTTCGCAGATTCATCAAGATACTGTAGTAGAGGATATTTTCTTTACTGGTTTATTGCAGCAGTGTCAGGTAAATCAAGCTGCACCTCAATGGCTGATAGATATTCGCCAGCAGTCTAAAAGCTGGTTGTCTCGTTTATCAGTGCCGACAAAAAAAGATGAAGATTGGCGCTTTATCGATTTATCGTCTTTAACAGCAGGTAAATTCGTCACCCCAGTAAGGGCGAACGGCCGTTCGCCCCTACCTGAAACAAACAATAGCCGTTTGATCTTTGTCAACGGGATTTACAACGCTGAATTATCTAACGTTGCCCAATTGCCTCAAGGAATATATGTCGGCAGTTTAAACAACTTGCCCGATCGCTACGATGCTGCAAAATACTTTGCCCAACAACCAGGCGCTGATGCGTTTACTGCTTTAAATACCGCAGGGGGTGATGATGTGGCAGTAGTTTGGCTCGATAAAAACGTTGTAGCTGAAACGCCGATCCAGTTGATCTTTATTGCTGATGGCGAAACAGAGGCTAGTTTTGCTCAACCTCGGACATTGGTAGTGGCAGAAACAAGTTCTAGTATTTCTCTAATTGAAGAATATCTCGGCACAGGGGAATACTTTACCAACGCTGTAACTGAAATTTTTGTTCAAAATAATGCCAGAGTAAATCATACTCGCCTACAGCAAGAATCAGACTCTAGCTATCATATTGGTAAAACTGCCGTAGCTCAAGAGCGTGATAGTCACTATACTCTCAATGAGATCAATCTAGGGTCAAAACTCTGTCGTCATAACCCTGAAATGTGGCAGCAGGGACAGCAAACCGAGACGAACCTTAATGGCTTAACTGTAGCTACAGGAGAACAGATATCCGATACTCATAGTATTATTGCTTTATCTAAACCCTCTGGCACTACAAACCAACTGCATAAATGTATCATTGGCGATCGCGCTCATACAGTATTTAACGGCAAGGTATTTGTCACTAAGGAAGCACAGTTAACGGATGCTACCCAACTAAACCGTAACCTGATGCTCTCTCCTAAAGCTAGAGTCGATACTAAACCAGAATTACAGATTACCGCCGATAATGTTAAGTGCGCTCATGGGGCAACGGTAAGCCAGTTAGAAGCCGAAGAAATATTCTATCTTCGTAGTCGTGGTTTGAGCCAAGATGATGCCAACCAACTATTAATCGATGCCTTTGCCAAGGAGATTATCGATCGCCTTCCCTTAGAATCCCTGAGAAATAGAATCACCCAAACTATCGAGCAGAAAGTAAAGCATTAACTAGTAATCAACATGACTTTTACCCAATCAAAGACTTTAGGCGATCGCGTTAGAGATGATTTTCCGATTCTTCACCAAAAAGTTAACGATAATCCTTTAATTTACTTTGATAGTGCTGCTTCTTCCCAAAAACCCCAGGCGGTACTAGATGCTCTGCAACATTATTACCGAAGAGATAATGCGAATGTTCACCGTGGCGCTCACACCCTTAGCGGTAGGGCGACGGATGCTTATGAAGGGGCAAGAGATAAAGTTGCTCAGTTTATTAACGCTGCTGATCGTGATGAAATCATCTATACTCGCAATGCCAGCGAAGCAATTAACCTGGTGGCATACAGTTGGGGATTAGCTAATTTAAAACCTGGGGATGAAATCATTCTTTCCGTCATGGAACACCACAGTAATATTGTTCCTTGGCAGCTCATTGCTCAAAAGACTGGTGCAGTAATTAAATATGTTGAATTAACCCCTAGCGAAGAGTTTGATTTTGCCCAGTACCAATCCCTACTGTCTGACAAAACTAAGCTAGTCTCGATTGTTCATGTCTCCAATGCCTTGGGGGTAATTAACCCTGTTACCGAAATTACCGCCGAAGCTCACAAATACGGCGCAAAAGTACTAATTGATGCCTGCCAAAGTGTACCTCATCTGCCTATTGATGTTCAAGCGATCGACTGTGACTGGTTAGTCGCTTCAGGACATAAAATGTGTGCGACTACGGGGATCGGTTTCCTCTACGGTAAAAAAGATCTTTTATTAGCCATGCCTCCCTTTATGGGTGGAGGGGAAATGATTGATGAAGTATTTCTCGATCATTCCACCTACGGCGACTTACCCCATAAGTTTGAAGCGGGAACCCCTGCTATCGGTGAGGCGATCGCTTTAGGGGCAGCAGTAGATTATCTTAATAGTATCGGCATGGACAAGATCCACGCCTACGAAGAAGAATTGACCGCCTACTTATTTAAGCAACTGGAAACTATTCCTGACATCAGAATTTACGGCAAGAAACCGACTCCAGACGGCAAAGGTAGAGCAGCCTTAGCAGCTTTCAACATTCCAGGTGTTCATGCCAGCGACCTAGCGACCCTCCTCGATCAAGAAGGAATTGCCATTCGCTCAGGACATCACTGCACTCAACCTTTACACCGCATCTTAAACGCTGCTGGTAGCGCTAGAGCCAGCTTGTATTTCTATAACACCAGGGAAGAGATTGATGTGTTTGTGGAAGCTTTGAAAAGTACGATTGAGTTTTTTCAGAGTATGAATGAGTAGATATCATATTACTTCCCTTTCTACAAATACAAATATTGGGCTGACTTAACTCAAAAGCAGTTCATATTCATCATGAGTACCAATCCACACCCAGTAATAATCATCACCTTTTTTAAGAGCCAAAGCACGGTAATTTTGAGTAATACGAGCAGACCAAAGATTTTTTCCTACTTTTTTAAAATGTTAAAGATGGATGGGACTGGTTTTCTTGCCAAAGTTGATAAGTTTTACGAGCTTGTTTTCTGATTTTTAACGGAAGCTTGGCGTGTGAATTCCAAAAATCAGGTGTTGTCAATGATTTCATCTAAATCTTTCACCTGATGAGCTTGGATGTCAGATTCAACTTTAGCAATAAACTTATCTAGTATTCCTGTTGCTAAATCAGTTTGGATTTGTCGATCCCAAGCATCATCAAGATATCCATTTAACCAACCTGCAAGTTTGCGAGCTTCAACTGTTGATAATTCTTTGATCGCCTCTTCGATTTCTGTAAGAGTTTTCATCTCTAGTAAATTTTGCAAATATATCTTAATGTTGCCATAGAAATGAGTCATCTGGATAGAATTACTTCCCTGCTAATTTAGTGCTTACAAGAGCATTAAGGGAAATTCCAGCCTGTGCAGCTTCAATAGCTAAAGCTCTGTGAACTCGTTTATCAATACGAACGTTAAAACAGCCACTGTAGTCTTTACGAGATGGGGCAATTGGTATTTTTTCGCCGTCTTCTTCGTAGTCCTCCTTGACCATTTCCCAGGCTAGGTAAAGCTCCTCCAATGCCTCATCTGCTGTGTCTCCATGAGCGGATACGTTTGGGAGTTCTACTAGATGTGCTATCCAATCTTGCTCATCGTCAAGATAAAGATTGATGGTAAAACCGTCCCAATCATAATTTCTAGGTTTCTTGTTCATAATTCTTGTCATGATCTCAACTCGGCAACACCGAATAAAGTTTTGTTACCTCAGTTGTTAAGCAGTATTTCAACTTTCATCGAATCAGGCGATCGCTTAAAAATAACCTAAAGCATCGTGATAGTATCCATTCTAGAGATGATCGGAGATTACTAAAAAATTTAGTATGCGATCGCTAAATTTGCTGTAAGCATGAGTAAAAATTCAACAACAATTTACTGATGGATGCAGCTTTAGTAAAAATTGATTTATAGATATTTAGGAGAAAAACTTTGGGATTAAGGGTAGCCGTTGTCGGTTCAGGGCCAGCAGGGTCATCAGCCGCAGAAGTTTTAGCCAAAGCAGGTATTGAAACTTATTTATTTGAGCGTAAGCTAGACAACGCCAAACCTTGTGGCGGTGCAATTCCTCTTTGTATGGTGGATGAGTTTGATTTGCCCCAAAAAATTATCGATCGGCAAGTCAAAAAAATGAAAATGATTTCCCCCTCCAACAGAGAAGTCAATATCGGCTCAACGCTTAAAAATGGGGAATACATCGGCATGTGTCGCCGAGAAGTCTTAGATGGTTTTTTACGCGATCGCGCAGCGGAATTGGGAGCCAATCTCATTAACGGTACTGTCTATCAGTTAGATATCCCCGATAGTGACAAAGATCCTTACACTCTTCACTATGCTGACCATTCTGGTGGTTCTGTCAAAGGAGAAATGAAAACCCTGAAGGTGGATCTCGTCATCGGTGCTGATGGTGCTAACTCCAGAATTGCCAAAGCGATCGATGCTGGCGATTACAACTATGCGATCGCTTTCCAAGAGCGTATCCGCTTGCCCGAAGACAAAATGGCATACTATGAAGATCTGGCAGAAATGTATGTCGGTGATGATGTTTCTACAGATTTTTATGCTTGGGTATTCCCTAAATTCGACCACGTAGCGGTTGGTACGGGAACCATGAAAGTTAACCAAGCCGATATCAAAAAGCTCCAGGCTGGCATCCGCAAACGCGCTGCTAAAAGATTAGAAGGTGGCAAAATTATCAAAGTTGAAGCTCACCCCATTCCCGAACATCCACGTCCTCGTCCCATCCGTGGCAGAGTGGCTCTAGTTGGTGATGCTTTGGGTACTGTTACCAAGTCTTCGGGTGAAGGTATTTACTTTGCAGCCAAATCTGGTCGTATGTGTGCGGAAATGATCGTAGAGCGATCGCAAAACGGACAGAGAATTCCTACCGAGAAAGACCTCAAGGACTTCATGAAGCTGTGGAACAAAGAATACGGTGCAACTTATCTAGTATTGGATATCCTACAACGAGTTTTCTATCGTAGTGATGCTACCCGCGAAGCCTTTGTGGAAATGTGCGACGATATCGATGTTCAGAAAATGACTTTTGATAGCTATCTTTATAAAACAGTAGTTCCTGCTAATCCTCTAACTCAAATGAAGGTGACAGCAAAAACTCTTGCTAGTTTGCTGAGAGGCAATGCTTTAGCACCCTAAGTAATTACTGATTACTGATTACTAATTACTGATTGTTCAGTAATCTTCTCTCGCATCAGGTTATTTAACCTGGTGTTTTTTTGTGTTTAATTAAAGAATTTTTGCTTTTTTATTTTCTTTACCTATCTCATTAATCTAGCTGCAACTATTCCCAGATATAGACTGAAAGCACCGATCGCAGCACTACCAAACCAATATATTATGGCTTTATTAAAACTAGATTCTTGTACCAGGTTAATCGTATCCAGCTCATAGGTAGAGAAGGTGGTGTAAGAACCAAGAAAACCAGTGGCAATCAGTAGACGAACCTCTGGGGAAATAGCTAAGACTCGCTCTAGCACTAAACTGGTTAATAAACCCAGCGCAAAAGAACCTGTCAGGTTAATAATTAGCGTTCCGTAGGGAAAATTTGTTCCTAAACGTTGAGTTATCCAGATACTTAAATAATAGCGACTAAGAGCGCCAGCGATCGCACCTAAGCTGACCGCAATTGGGTTTCGTACAGACTGTTTTTCAAGCACTTCAGGAATAAAGTCAGAAGTTATAGTCACAAAGTAATTTAAATTGCTCAAAGAAAATCTCATTTGCATAATCGTAGCTGTATTTTGTTTGGTCTTAACTAATCAGGAGAAGATCTAAGCAAGAAAACAATACGAGCTTGAGCAAATGAGATACTTTAAATTTGATTTAAATTAACTAACCTATGAATTGGAATCAAGTTGATAGTTAGGAGCTAGTTCGGTTGCTGATTTTTCTCGATCGACAACGCGCTGATGATGATCATCTGTCTTACTGTTACTTCCTGGGCCTCCAGAGTCTTTATCTTTTTTAATATAAGACTCAAGACTTTTAACCATGATATAAAGAGACGGGACTAAGAAGAGACTTAAGACAGTGGCAAAGAGCATTCCGCCAAATACTGCTGTCCCTAATGACCAACGACTAGAAGCACCAGCGCCAGTAGCCACAACTAAAGGAAAGAAACCAATCAAACTGGAGATAGCAGTCATCAAAATAGGACGAAAACGTTCTTGTCCCGCCTTAATTGCTGCTTTAGTCGTGTTTACTCCCTGTTCTTTTAGTTGATTAGCATATTCCACAATCAGAATCGCGTTTTTACTAGCCAATCCAATTAGCATCACTAATCCCACCTGAACGTAAACATCGTTGTTGATAATCGGCCAAATACTACCAGCCTGGAGGATATTTGCCCGTAACCAAATAGCAGCGATCGCACCTAACACCGCCAAAGGTACAGTGAGAATAATAATAAATGGATCGACATAGCTTTCGTATTGAGCGGCCAAGACTAGGAATGCCATCAATAAGCCCAGACCAAAGATCCATACTGACTGTCCGCCAGCCGATTTTTCTTCTAGGGCTGTCCCCGTCCATTCATAACCCAAACTAGCAGGTAAAACTTCTGTTGCTATCTCTTCCATTGCTTGAATTGCCTGTCCTGTACTAAAGCCAGGGGCAGGAGAACCTTGAATGTTAATTGAGCGGAAAAGATTGTAGTGAGTAATGGTTTGCGGGCCAGTAAATTCTTGTAACTCGACAAGAGTACCTAACGAGACTAATTGACCATTAGCAGAACTTACATAGAGTTTATTAATATCCTGGGGATTAGCGCGAAAATTAGTATCTGCCTGAACATAAACACGATATTGTCTTTGTTCGAGGACAAAATCATTAACATATCGAGAACCTAAATAAGATTGCAGGGTATCAAAAATATCGTCAACGTTAATCCCCAAGGCTTTAGCGCGATCGCGATTTACTGATACTTCAATTTGCGGAGTATTAGCAGCAAACTGGGTAAAAACGCTGCTCAGTTCTGGTCTTTGGCTAGCAGCAGCAATTACTTTATTAGCATTTTCTACTAGCACTGAGATCGGTAAGCCAATCCGATCTTGTAGTTGGAATTCAAAACCACCAAAGGTACTCAAACCCCTGACAGGAGGAGCGTTAACTGCTAAAGCTCTTGCCCCTGTAATACTTTGAAGAGAAGCATTCAGCCGACCCAAAATTGAATAAACTGATTGTTCCGTATTGGCTCTCTCATCCCAAGGTTTAAGTTTAGTGAAAACAAAACCGCGATTACTACCGTTACCGTCAAAACCAAAACCACTTAGGGTAAAGTAACTTTCAACATCTTCGATCTTGCTTATTTGCCCCCCGATTTGATCCATGATGTCCTGGGTATAGTTGAGGGATACACCATCAGGAGCTTGAGCAATGGTGAAAAAATAACCCTGGTCTTCTTCGGGAATAAAGCCTGTAGGAACTAAGTTGTACAAAAAGTAGGTAAACAAGATCAACGCAATAAAGCCAGCTAAAACAAAAAGACGAATTAATTTTTTCGTCAAGAAAGTAATTGCTTGGGTATATTTAGCTGTAATCCAGCCAAATACTTGATTAAACTTGTTAAAAAACCTACCTAAAATATTTCTATTTCTATTGGGGTTTGTCGGACGGAGTAAGATACCTGCCATAGCAGGGGAGAAAGAAATAGCATTAAAGGTAGAAAGAGCGATCGCAAAAACAATAGTTAAAGAAAATTGCTTAAAAATTACTCCCGTCGAACCTGGAAAGAAAGATACAGGGATAAATACCGCCATTAAAACTAAAGATGTGGCAATTACTGCCCCAGTTAACTCATCCATGGCTTCTATTGCCGCTAAACGAGGCTGCATACCCCGCTCAACTTTAGTCGCGATCGCTTCTACCACCACAATGGCATCATCTACTACTACCCCTGTAGACAGCACCATCGCAAATAGAGTCAGGGTATTAATTTGAAACCCGAAGATGTTCAGAAAAGTAAATGCCCCAACCAAAGCTACAGGAATAGCGATCGCGGGAATCAGCGTAGTTCGCCAGTCTTGCAAAAAGATAAACAGAATTAAGACTACTAGCAAAATTGCTTCCACTAGAGTTTTTACCACTTCTCTTAAAGACACCTGCACAAATTCAGTCGCATCCAAAGCTAATTGGTAATTCATCCCTGGCGGAAATGCCTGAGACAGTTCGGCGATCTTTGCTTTAACTGCTGTACCAACTTCTAAAGCATTACTCCCAGGCAACTGAAACACCCCAATCGCCACAGCAGATTTACCTTGAAACTTGGCTGAAGTATCGTAATTTTCTGCGCCTAATTCAGCTCGACCAACATCTTTAAGTTTAATTAAATTACCACCTTCTCCTGTAGCGACTACCAGATTTTCAAATTCTTCGACACTAGCTAATCTACTGGCAGCACGGAGAGTAAACTCAAATCTTTGATCGGCAGGAGCGGGCTGTTGACCAATTTTACCAGCACCTACTTGAATATTTTGTTCTTCTAGAGCATCTACTACAGCATCCGCACCCAGATTACGAGCTGCCAAAGCATCAGGATCGAGCCAAAGACGCATGGCATATTTTCGCTCACCAAAAATAACTGCTTGTCCTACACCTTCGATTCTTTTGATTTGATCGAGTACATAAAGATCGAGATAGTTACTTAAAAATAGGTCGTCATATTCGCCATTATCAGCATAAAAAGAAGTCGCTAATAACAAGTCTGGGGAGGATTTCTGGACAGTTACGCCAGTTTGTTGAACAGAACTTGGTAATTGAGGTTCAGCTAAAGCAACTCTATTCTGCACGTTGACTTGGGCAATATCACGGTCTATCTCTGGAGGAAAAGAAACTACAATACTGCTAACACCATCATTACTGGTATTGGAGGAGATATAACTCATATTCTCCACCCCATTGATTTCTCGTTCAATGACGCTTGTAACGTTCGTTTCTGCCGTTTCCGCATCCGCACCAATATAAGCAGAACTAACCTCTACCTGGATCGGCGCAATTTGTGGCAGCTGAGAGATAGGCAGCATCGGGATACTTATTGCCCCAATTAACACCGTAATAATCGCAATCACCGTCGTTAAGATGGGTCTTTTGATAAAAGTATTTGCAATACTAAGGATCATGATTTTTTGAGTAGAGGGTGATTATTGATTACTGATTACTGATTACTGATTATTTGCCCTAAAGGATTCCCTACGGTCACGAAGCTTATTCTTTAGGACTAATTATTAATTACTAATTGGTAATTACTGATTACTAGTTTGCGCTGATTGGGTAGCGACAGCTTCTGTGGTAATCAAAGCACCGTCGGTAAGGTTGAGAATTCCTGAAGTAATTAAGCGATCGCTGGGTTTTAAACCTGAAAGTACCTGATAGGATTGTCCTTGAATTGCTCCTAGTTCCACAGGTTTTTGTTTCGCCACCATGGCAGTTTTGCCGTCTTTTTGTTTTTGCTCTACCGCTACAAATACAAAGCTTTTGCCTGCCAAACGAGAGATTGACTCAGTGGGAATTAAAATACCTTGTTGTTCAGACCAAATAACTCTGGCATTGACCACGGTATCATCTTTGAGTTGTCCGTTATTATTAATTGCTGCTTTAACTAGAACTCCCTGACTGTTGCGATCTGCACGGGGGGAAATAAAGCTAATGTCACCTTCGGCGATCGCTTTGCTTTGACGATCGACAACCTCGACTGGTAAACCTAATTTTAATTGCCCAGCCTGTTCGATCGGAACGTTGATATTTAGTTCTAAGGCATTATCTTGAGTAATACTAGTTACTTGCGCTCCAACTTGAACATAATCACCAACTTTAGGCTGAATATCCCCTACAACTCCATCTATCGGTGCAGTAAGACGATTAAAATCTAGGTTATCGGTAGCAATGCCGACTCTCGCTTCTGCTTGTTGGAGGGCAGCTTTTTGTCCAGCGATCGCCGCTCTGGCTGAATTAACTCTTGCTCGAGTAGCAGCCAGAGTTTTTTGACTGGAATTTACAGCTGCTTTTAGGGCATCGGTTTGGGCTTTGGCTGCGTTTAAATCTCTGATGCTATTGTCTAAACTTTGTTGTGACTGCGCACCTTGTTTCACCAAAAATTTAGCTCTTTCTAGATTAGTTTGGGCTAGTTTTAATCTCGCCTCTTGTTCTCTTAGATCCGCTTGACTTTGCTGCACCGCTGCTTCGGCGCTGGCTACTTCTGCTTCTACTGCGCTTAATTCGGCTTCAGCATCACTGACATTAGCTCGTTGAATACTCACTTCCGACTGGGCTGCCTCTACTTCTCCCTGTTCTCTATCTAGCTGTAGTTCTAAAATTAAATCGCCTTTTTTGACGGTGTCTCCTTCTTGTACGGCAATTTGTATTACCCTACCAGCCACTCTGGGGGCAAGAGCAACTCTTTGTTTAGCTTCTAGGCTACCAACAAATTCCGAGCTTGATTGTACCTGATTATTGCCTAAATTTTTGACTTCGACAGGAACGGCAGGTGGTGGAGCTTGTGCTTCTGGCTGTTGTTTACCACAGCCTGTTAAAACCAAAAACAACAAGGATGCACCCAGGACTTTGCTGGCGATTGCGCTATTTTTCTGCATAGCAATATAAATAATTATAGGGTTGTATCTCTTGGTTTATAATATGGCGTATCTAGACTCTTTTATACAAGTAGGTACTTAAAAGTTATATAGTCACCTTATGGTTTCCAACTCAGAGCCAGAACTTATTTTAGATCAAGATTGCCCTGTACTCCAGGTGATTGACATTGTGGGGGACAAATGGACCTTGCCAGTTTTGTATGTCCTTAAACAAGGTACAAAAAGGTATAGTGAGATACAGCGAGAAATACCAGGAATATCTAAAAAAATGCTGACTCAAACCTTAAGAAGGCTAGAATCAGACAATATCTTAAAACGGAAAATTTATCCTGTCGTCCCTCCCAAGACGGAGTATACTTTAACTGCTTTTGGCAATCAGCTAATTAAACCTTTAGAAGTTTTGGCGGACTGGGCATGGGAGCATCAAGCCGAATTAAAATTAATTTGCGATCGCAGAGGCTTGGCACGTCCTAAAGGATTAGCTCCTAACGTCGCGTCACGCGAAGCTAGTCCTTTAGGGAAGCCTCATCGCCGTCAAAAATCTGCTGCTAAAAAATTACAAAATTCTAACAAAAAGCCGAATTCAGGTTAGGCTACGGCTAAGTTTTGTTTCTTCTCTGTACCCATGAAAATTGGCGCTTTAAAATTAATCGATCGCAAGAGAGTTGGTTTATCCGTGATGAATCTCTACATCATCAAGGAACTAACCCTACCGTTTTTATTTGGCATGGGTATCTTTACTTCTTTAGGTTTATCTATTGGCGCAGTTTTTGAGTTAATTCGTGAGGTGACGGACTCAGGACTAGATTGGAGCGTAGCTGCCAAAATTATGTTGTTGAGAATGCCAGAGTTTGCCGTATTTGCCTTCCCGATGTCAATCTTGCTGGCAACTCTGATGACCTATAGTCGGCTTTCTAGTGATAGTGAACTCATTGCTTTGCGAAGTATTGGTGTCAACATTTATCGTTTAATCATGCCAGCGATCGCTTTTAGCTTGTGTGTTGTGGCAATAACTTTTTGGGTTAATAATTTTGTCGCTCCCGCAGCTAGCTATCAGGCTGAATCGACTCTCAAACAGGCATTAGGAGAAACCCGTCCCGAATTTGAGACGAAGAATATTCTGTTTCCTGAGTATGCAGAAATTGAGACAGAAAATGGTGAGACACAAGAGGTATTGACCCGCTTATTTTATGCTGAAAAATTTAACGGTCAGCAAATGACCAACCTGACAGTATTAGACCGTTCCCGTAGACCAGTTAGTCAAATTGTCGTAGCGCGATCGGCTCAATGGAATATCTTAGAAAATATTTGGGATTTCTATGACGGTACGATTTATCTAATTGGTTCAGATGGAGGCTACAACAATATCGTTCGTTTCGAGCATCAAAAGTTAGCCTTACCAAAAGAGGCGCTCGATATCACCCAAACAAGCCGAAAACCTAATGAAATGAACATTTTTCAAGCAATCGAATATCTGGAATTAATTAAACCTGGTAGTGATGAACCCAGAATTCGCAAGTGGCAGGTACGGATTCACGAAAAGATTTCAGTGCCGTTTGCCTGTTTAGTGTTTGCCATGATCGGTGCAGTATTGGGGGTTCAACCTCAAGACTCGGGTAAAGCAACTAGTTTTGGTATTTGCATTATGCTGATTTTTGGCTATTATTTACTCTCGTTTATTTCTCAATCTCTGGGTATTTCAGGAGCTATTCCTCCTTGGTTAGCTGCTTGGTTGCCCAATTTCATTGGCTTCGGGGCTGCTACTGGTTTATTAGCCAAAGCGATGGATTAAGATTATTCTTTTATTTGAATAGACTACGCTGTTGATTAACTAGTTTTTAGCTCTTAGCTTTTAGCTTTTAGCTTTTAACTCTTTAAATTAATTATTCAAAACTAAGTTTTCAACCTCTGCTATTTTTGTTGGTAACTCTTTAGTTAAGACTTCTGAACCAGATTCAGTGACTAAAATATCATCTTCAATGCGAATACCTCTAACATCAGCAAACTGCGCCAAGCGCTCCCAATTAACTACATCCTGGTACTTAGCCCGAAAATTAGCATCATTTAAAATCGCGGGTACTTGATAAAAACCTGGCTCAATCGTAACGAGCATTCCTGACTGGAGAGGACGGTTCAATCTCAGATAACCTAAGCCAAAGCGATCGCTTCTAATTCTTCCTGGTGCGTATCCTGCCACATCTCCTAAGTCTTCGAGATCATGCACATCTAAACCTAGTAAATGTCCAATACCGTGAGGAAAAAAGAGGGCGTGGGCATCCATGGCGACTAAATCTTGAGGCTTACCTAGAAGAATACCTAAATCGACTAAACCTTGGGCAATTGTCTCGGCTGCTAGTAAATGAATGTCTTGATATTCTACTCCAGGATGTAGTTTGGCAATACAATCGTCGTGAGCCTTGAGAACTAGTTGATAAATATCTCTTTGAGTAGCCGAAAACTTGCCTGAAACTGGCCAAGTGCGCGTAATATCTGCTGCCCAACCATTCGCAGTTTCTGCCCCCACATCTGCCAGTAAAAGATCTCCTGGCTGTAGCTGATGGTGATAAGACTCGTTATGCAATACTTCTCCCTGTACGGTGACAATACTGTTGTACGCACAGGTCATATTGTGAGCGATAATTACTCCTTCCATTGCTCCGCGTATTTCGGCTTCCGTGGTGGCGTTTTTGGTTGTTCGCATTCCTGCTAGGTGAGCCTTAACTGATACCGCAGCGGCGGAACGTAATTCTTGTAAGGCTAAATTGTCGTGGCGCGATCGCAATTTTACCAACGCTTGAGCAAGTTCTAAATCAATATTGGCTGCTCGATCGGACAAAGCTATAGGGCGGTTTAATAACTGACACTGTTGTTGATAAGTAGCCAAATCTTGGCTCGAAATAGTAGCTGCATCTGCGGTTTTGCTGGTCAATTCTGCCAAAGGATATACTCGCTCTGCGCCAATCATCGCCCCTAGTTCATCTCGACTAGGTGTTGCACCATGCCATAGAGTGGCTTCTGCTGGTGGATTATCGATAAATAATTCTAATTCCCCTGCTGATAAACGAATAGCTGCGTTGTTTAAAGGGATTCCTGCAAAATAGAGAAAATGACTACTAGCGCGAAAAGGAAGCTTGTTTGCGGGAAAATTGCGTCCGACAAAATTACCAGACCACAAAATAACTGGATGTTTAATTAGCTGCGCTAGTTTTACTCTTCTTTGTTTTAAAGCTTCGATTAAAAAGCGATCGCTTAAGGCACTCAAGACAACCATTTTATTTTTTTTACTAATCAATACCAATTAGTATAGATAATTCTCCACTCTCAATTAACCAAAGCCATGCAACCCCAATATTGGTCGATCAATCTCTTACCAGGATTGATGTTAAACGAACAAAAACTGTTGAAAACTCAGGGAATAGAAAATACTCTAGATTTACTTAAACAGACTAAAACTCAAGAGTCAAAGCTAAATTTAGCTAGTAAACTCAAGTTGCACCAGAAACACCTCAATAAGTGGATTGCTCTGTCAGATTTAGCTTGTATTCCTAGTGTCGGCAGACAATATTGTGGACTATTGCTACATGCAGGTATAGCCTCCGTACTTCAACTCGCTCAAACCCCTTTCCATCGCCTACATTCCCAGATTATTCGCTTACAAGTGGCAACTATAGGTCGAAAAGATTTAACCTCAGTATCACAAGTAAAACAATGGGTCGAAGAGGCAAAGATACTCAGTAGGAATAGGTTTTAATTTCCAGTATCGCGATCCCGAAGGGTAGGCGCGACGCGAAGCTAGTCCTTTAGGGGAGCCTAATCGCTTTATCAATGATCAGATAGATCAGTGAACAATTGATAGCGAAGTGCGACGCGCGACGCGACGTAAGGAGCTAGTCCTTTAGGGAAGCTAGTCCTTTAGGATATCCTTTAGGATTAATCAGGTTTAAGACCTCTTTTCAATTTTTCAATGAACAGTGATCATTGCTCACTGTTAAATGATCCATCGAATGTATAAATTTAAATCAAACTAACAAATTTTCATATACTATATAAATTATTCTGTTTTAGGAACAGCTAGTTGAGAGCGATCGCTTTTGATTTAATTGTCAGCTAGCTGAGGAATTATTCTCTCAGGAGAATCTAGGGCGATTGAGGTTTCTAACTGAAAAATATCTTCCAGTTTTTGCAAAGTGGTATCAAAAGGAGGACAGGCAAAATCGCAAGCTTTCCAACTACTTTGGACTGGCACGCCTAATATTTGGCACGAACCACCCCTGCGTCCTTCTGGCTCGTAAAAACGGCAGTAGCGACAGGCAGAAGTTGAAAAATTTCTTTCTTTCATTTGGGTTTTTTAACTCGGTTTTTATTCAATTCCGCTATCTACATTTTGCTTGGTCTTCATAATCTAACTAATCCAATTCAAATCAATATCTAGCCTGGGTTATAGTGATCCCCAGGGGGTCTTAATGCTTTATATTGTTTTTATAATTGATTAACGAACAGAAACGAACACACATTTAAAAAAAAAAGAAAGTAGCACAAAATACTTTCTCCTCTTTATTTTCTTGAAGATTTAGTTAAAAAACTCGATAGGGATCATGAACAAAGAACTCAGTTTTCTTTATATTCTCTTTTTATTCTGGCTGGGGAAAAACTGGGGGACAATATTCTTCTGACCATTTTTGAGCGACACAATGATGGCATAAATTCCATCGGCTTAGTTCTGCTTGAGATACCCGTGAATTACACTTAGGACAAGCTAAAGTATCTTTAGTCTGTTCAATAGTTCTCAGCCAGCGTTGAGCAGCATTTTTAGCCCGCTCTTGAGCAGATAGGCTATTTGCTTTGTCCTGATGATCTTGTTTTAAAACAGCGTCAAGATCGCGAGGGATTATGGTTTTATGGCGATCGCTAATGGTAAATAAAGCTTGAGTCTCTTGCAGATAGGTCTTCTGATGCCATTGAGACGAGGAAAAATGAAGATCTTTAATTTCAGTAGTCAGCTGTTGATTAAGTCTTTTCAGCAGAGTGTATCTTTGAAAAGAAAGCTCCTGCGCCCTGGCTGCACTGGAAGTCGCTACATAAAGTATTTGCCGATTAAGATAAAGAGGGCGAGTAGACTGGGCAACTTGTTGGCTAACCACTCGCTCCCAACATTGTAGTAACTGACGATATGCGCGAAATTGCTCCCAGCCAGGCTGGCTTTCTAGCTGAGTCAGGATTTGTTCTACAGAATTGAAGTGCAAGGACATGAGGAAATAGGAAATAGGAAATAGGAAATAGGAAATAGGAAGTAGTATTTCAAAAATGTCCTAACGTTTTTACGTAGGTCTATAATTAGAGACAATTCCTGACCATTGGACTTTCTTTTCACCTGTGCGTCGGTAGGAGAAAAATAAATCCTGTGACTGAAATGTACAGTAAGGAGCGATCGCAATTTGTTCTGGATTAATTCCTAGCTGTTCGAGTTGAATTTGATTGACTCGTGGCACATTTAAACGGACTTTTCCTGATACCTCATCATCTAAGATTGGTGCATTGGGCAACTGCTTTAGTTTACTCAAAATTGTTTCAGGTTCTAAGTCATTATCGGGCATAAGAGTTTGACTAACTTCAATTGCCACTCTTTCATCTACCTGATACATTTTCCCTGAAATAGCTGGGCCGATCGCAATTCGCAGAGCGGATTTTTCACTACCAAAAGCTAAAAATCTGGCGATCGCTTGGGGGACAATTTTTTGCGCTGTACCTCGCCAGCCTGCGTGAATGGCACATACTTGTCCTGTAACTACATCCCCAATTAAGACGGGAGTACAGTCGGCACTAGCTGCCCAAACAGATTGTTGCGGGCGATCGCTAATTACGGCATCAGCTTCGGCTAATTTATCAGCATCATCTTGCCGATCTAATGTATCTGTGATTTCTTGGGGAGTTAAAACTATATTGCCGTGTATTTGCTTGACTCGATAGGCAGTTATTGGCGATCGCCAAATAGAAGTTAGATCTTCGGGGGGGCGAGGATAAAATTCTTGAGTAAAAAAGCCGTGTTGCCAAGGGGACAGTAAATCACAGGTGAGATAGGAATAATTCTGCCAAGTTTGCCAATGCCAGTGCTGATTCATTAATTTTTACAACAGATTGAGATTAAAACTTAGAGTTGAATAACGCATAATTTTGATTAGACGCTTTTGCTCGATACCCTCATAAAATTTTAAGGACTAGAGAGAGTAGAGAATAACACCTTTAATTTAGGCTATTTTTCTAACTTCAACTCTAATCCTTGGGTAAGATTGAAAGCTATTGAAAATTTTGGTGGCTCAAAAAGATTTTTGAGCTAAGTCTGGTTAATTCGCGATCGCCAACAGTAAAGATGCTTAGAGCTTTTTGATCATTAGTTTGAAACGACTGCTACGTAGAGCTTGGTCTCCTGGTCATATCTCCAAGCAATTCCTTCAGGATCTTTGCTCATGCTCCATAGTTCAAAATCTGGATCGGATTTGCGTCTGCCAACTGTACTGGAATTTAGGTCGAGGCGTTTTGCTAGTTCAGCTTGAATCAATGATTGACCAGCATCAATAGAAGTGGCTTGATTGATAGTTGAACTATCTGTCTCGGACTCAGGACTAATTGCAGTGGACTGGGGATCTGCTTTGGTAATCAGGGCAACAGAAGATGATTCGGCTTCTTTAGCACTATCGTCAGCGTCGGCTTCGTTTTGTTCTTGTTTCGCCAATTGAGCAATGCCTCTAACAGATAATTTACTAGAGTCTTTGGCTGCTAATTGGTATGAGTTTATTGCTGGTTCTGGTTCACTATCGTCTAAAATACTACCTAAAGCACTAGCGGTAGGAAAGTAGTAAACTACTCCTTTATTGGCTACATTTTTTGGCTGAGTGCCGTACTCTTCGCTTTTACGAGCGAGGAATGCTTTAGCAGCACTGGCGGTTAGGTTGGCTTTTACGGATAGGTCTACTGGAGTTACATAGCCTCTAGTTTCCTTAATTAGCTGATTAAAATAAGGATTGATTTCTGCACACCATTTTTGCCACTTATAGTCTTGCCAAATTTTGAAAGCGACGATCATTGCTGCAATTAAGAGCAAGAATGGCCATAGCATATACAAAACTACAAAACCAAAAGCCACGGGGATGAGCAGAACTAAAGCGCCAGCAGAGCCATTATCTAGTACTTTTCCAGTCATAGTTGTGGTTGCAATTGCTAAAATTTACAGATTGCAAGATTATCTTGCATAAATTGTCTTTATGCAATACTAAGGCAATTTACGTTGCAACGCACGCAACTGAATTAGAAAATTGCTAAAAAATTGCCCAGATCTTTCTAGACGGCAACGGCTGAAACAGAGATTCCAAGGCGTTTAAACATAGCTTTGCGCCCTGCAATTGCTAAAGAATCGTCTAAAGGAGACAAGGCAATTTCAGTTGCGTACTTTCGTTGCAAAGCTGTTTTAATGAGCCAGTCGGCGATAAAGTAATTTTTGGGTAGTAGTGGCCCATGAGCATAAGTAGCGATCGCATTTTGATAGAAAGCGCCTGCGGTTTGGTCTTCGCCGTTGTTGCCATAACCTTTGATTACTTTACCCAAAGGCTGCACATTCTGGAGATAAGTTCTGCCTCCATGATTCTCAAAGCCAATCACTATAGGTTTTTCACCGAGTGTGGCTTGTAGTTCTGAAGCGATCGCCGTAGCCGTGATTTCAAACACTAAGTTACCAATGCAGCGTCGTGCTTCGATACCTGGATGCTGACTCACCATATCTAAGATGCCTAAGCCTTCAATCCTTTTACCCTGAGCAGGTTCGTAATAGTGACCCAACAGTTGAGGTGAACCACAGGTAAATACTCCTGGTGTACCTTGGTCTAGTTTTGCTCGAAGCGCTTCGGCTTTTGCTCCCTGCAAGTCCCTCATCACAATTTCTTGCTGACGATCCTGCGCTCCTCCCCCAACGATAATATCTACCTGCTCAAATTCTGCTGCTGCGCTTTCCCGCTTTAAAGGTATGATTTCGACTTCAATATTTCGCCATTGACAGCGCCGTTGTAAACAAATAACGTTACCGCGATCGCCATAGGTACTCATTAACGTCGGGTATAACCAGCCAATTGCAATTTTCATGTTGTCGGTAGTGAAAGTTAAACGCTAACAAATTCTAACTGCGGTTTAAACTAAAACAAATTATTAGAATTATTAGAAAACAATTTAGCTGGTTAAAAAGATCTGCAATAACTATTTAGTTTGAACTGAATTATGTAACTGACTGGTGAACTCTTGGCGATCGCTCAAAATCGTAAAGTAATCGTCCATACTGGTTAATTCAAACAACATACTAACTTGCTCATTAACTGAGCATAAAAAGAACTTGACTTCCGCAGCATTAACTGTTTTTAAAGCTTTGACTAAAGCGCCTAGTCCCGAACTATCCATAAAGGTGACATTGTGGAAATCAACTAAAATGGTATCCACTCCACTTTCTACGCTTTGCTCAACCTGATGCTGAAACTCAGCACTTTTAGTGCCGTCTAAAATACCTTCAGGTTCAATTATTTGAACGACAGAATTCATATAATTTAAATAATTATTAAAAATTAATGTAACAATTAGTATAGCAAAATGATCGCATCTTAACGAGCTAAGATTGCTACTAAAGAAAAAACCGCAGTTTTTTAATTAGAACTTGATTAAATCTCATCAAGAGATAAAAATAAGTTAAATATAAACATATTTTCCAATTAAAATAACTATTGTAGATAATCAAGTCGCCTTCTATGGTTAACATTAGAAGACGATCTGACAGACTGTGTTGCTTGAGAAATTAATTAGTTTCCCGAAAAATTAGCAGCATCATCGAACATTTGTCTAGTTTTTTCTAGTAGCTTGTTATTCGGATCGACACGGTTTATGCCTGGCTGTTTTTTTGCTGGGATTTGGGTAGGGTCTAGTAATTGTTTTTGTTCTTCAGGACTAACAAAATCATCAACACTATTCAATGATTCAACGCGATCGGAATCTGAATAAAGTAGACCATCTATATTATTGTCATCTGTTGGATATGTAGTCTTGCTTTGATTACTAGCTGCGTTGGCAAAATCCTGATTAAATGCAGTGGTTAAAAGTAGTATAACTGCCAGAAATAAAGAAGTTAAAATCTGGTTAATTTTGATTTTTTTTAGATAAGATACTATCGTGACCAGTACATTCATAAGGCTTGTTGAAGATATTTTAATTGTTTTAAGAATAAATAACTGTACGCAGCATTTTTGCTGTGATTTAAGCTTTTATTACTCATAATTTAGCTGAGTTTTTTAAATACATCTTCTAACTAAAGTTGGATTATTATAAGCAATAATAAAATGAATTTATGAGCAATTTATATCTTATGTAAGATTGAAACTGTAATAACTTTTAAAAAACTTTTAGCTTTTGGCTGTCCTTAATCAGGTTTAATTTGTTATTCTCAATTGAGAAATGGCTAAAGAAAGTATCTAAAATAGGGGACAACAAATATTTAATGGAAGCGTATGATGCGATCATAATTGGCGCTGGTCACAATGGGCTAGTTTGTGCAGCCTATCTATTAAATGCTGGCTACAGCGTCTTACTGCTCGAAAAGCGTCCTGTACCAGGAGGGGCTGCTACTACCGAAGAAGCCATCCCCGAAGAAGCACCTGGATTTAAGTTTAATCTGTGTGCGATCGACCATGAGTTTATCTTTTTAGGGCCAATTATTGAAGAGTTGCAGCTGCACAAGTACGGTTTAGAATATCTTACCTGCGACCCTCATACCTTTTGTCCCCACCTAGACGGAAAATATTTCCTGGCACATCAATCATTAGCCAAAACTCAAGCAGCGATCGCTCGCTATAGTACTAGAGATGCGGAAAAGTATGGCGAGTTTATTGGCTACTGGTCAAAATTAATGAGTGCGATCGCGCCTTTTTTTAATGCCCCACCCCAGTCTATTTTAAATATTGCTAAAGGCTATAGAGGCAAAAATTTGGCGGACATTTTGGCGATCGCTGGCTCTAAAGATAAGGCTTTAAACTTTATCCGTACGATGATTACCTCGCCAGAAGACTTGCTGAATGAATATTTTGACACTGAGATCGTTAAAGCTCCCCTCGCCCGTTTGGCAGCCGAAATAGGTGCGCCACCATCGCAAAAAGGTATCACCGCAGGATTAATGATGCTGGCAATGCGTCACCATCCAGGTATGGCTCGACCCAAAGGAGGTACAGGGGCGTTAACTCAAGCCTTAGTCAAGTTAGTCACGGCTAAAGGAGGCAAAATCTTAACCGAGCAAATGGTTAAGGAAGTGATCGTCGAAGATCAGAAGGCGATCGGCGTGAAAGTGTTTGAGGGCAAGGAATATCGAGCTAATCAAGCCGTAATTTCTAATATTGATGTCCGTCGATTGTTCTTACAGTTAATTGCTCCCGATGTGATTAAACCTGAATTAAGAGAAAAAGTCGATCGCCGAATTACTAACAACAATGAAACTATTCTCAAAATCGATTGCGCCCTATCTGAAGTACCCCGCTTTACTGCGCTAGAAACCGATAATCATGACCATTTGATCGGTACGGTATTAATTGCCGACTCTGTAGCCCATGTCGAACAGGCTCACTCCCTAGCCACCATGGGGCAAATTCCCGATGCCAACCCTTCAATGTATCTCGATATCCCCAGTGTCCTCGATCCCACCCTCGCGCCAGAGGGAAAACACACCCTTTGGATCGAATTTTTTGCGCCCTATCAAATAGCAGGTAGAGAAGGAACAGGATTAAACGGCACTGGTTGGACAGATGAATTGAAAAATCAGACTGCCGATAACGTGTTGAAGAAGTTAGGGGAATATGCGCCTAATCTTCAAGACTCAATTATTGCCCGTCGGGTAGAAAGTCCTGCGGAATTGGGCGAAAGACTGGGTTCATATAAAGGCAACTACTATCACTTAGATATGACCTTAGATCAAATGATCTTTTTACGTCCTCTACCAGAAATTGCTAACTACACCACGCCGATTAAAAACCTTTACCTGACAGGGGCAGGAACTCATCCAGGAGGTTCTATCTCAGGGATGCCAGGACGTAACTGCGCCCGCGTCTTTCTCCAGCGACAACAGCCCTTAGCTAAGGCACAACAGTCAGTTAATTCGATGTGGCGATCGCTTTTAGGTATCAGTAATCAGTAATCAGTAATCAGTAATCAGTAATCAATATGAATTGGCTTAAAAGTTTTTGGCAATTTTCCCGTCCCCATACAATTATCGGCACTAGTTTAAGTGTCTTGGCACTCTATTTTATTTCCCTGGCTACTACAGTCACTCAGATTAACCCTGTAAATTTAGAGCAGATGATTGCTGTTTGGTTTGCCTGTCTGTGTGGCAATGTATATATAGTTGGCTTAAATCAACTTTATGATATTGAGATAGATCGAGTTAATAAGCCAGAATTGCCCTTAGCTTCAGGAGAATTTACAGTTGGACAAGGAAAGCTGATTGTTGGGGTTACGGGATGCCTGTCCTTAATTATTGCTGCCTTATCTGGGACATGGTTATTCGCGACAGTAGCTACTAGTTTGCTGATTGGTACAGCCTATTCAACACCACCGATACGCTTAAAACAGTTTCCCTTTTGGGCAGCTTTTTGTATTCTGACGGTGCGGGGAGTGATTGTTAACATTGGCTTGTTTTTACACTATGGCGACAAACTTAATGGGCAAGAAGTCTTAAATCCGTATGTTTGGACTTTGACCCTATTTATCTTACTCTTCACCATAGCGATCGCTATTTTTAAAGATGTCCCCGATTTAGAGGGAGACAAGCAATATAATATCAATACTTTTACCCTGGTAATTGGTAAACCTGCGGTCTTTAATCTTTCTCGCGGAGTGATTACTGTTTGTTATTGTGGCATGATTGCAGCAGGATTATTTTGGCTGACTGCTCTTAACGTCAGCTTTTTTGTCGCTAGCCACGTAATTTTATTAGGGCTACTTTGGTGGCGGAGTCGAGATGTAGACTTAGAACAGAAAAGTGCGATCGCCAACTTTTATCAGTTTATTTGGAAACTATTTTTTGCCGAATACTTGCTATTTCCCATAGCTTGCTTTATTACTGTCGTTGGTAAATAAACTTAGTTTCTAACGCAGTATCTAAATGCCAAGTAATTCGTTGCTCAATAGTCTTAGTCAACAAATAGATAATGTCGTTATTGGTCAAGGGAATCTAGTTCAACAATTGCTGATTGCCTTATTGAGTGGTGGTCACGTCATCATTGAAGGAGTACCAGGTATAGGTAAAACCTTGTTGGTAAAAATATTATCAAAGTTGATTGCAGCGGATTTCCGTCGTATTCAACTAACACCTGATATTTTACCTTCTGATATCTTGGGAACAAATATTTTTGATCTCAATAGCCGCGATTTTATCCTCAAAAAAGGCCCTGTTTTTACAGAAATTCTCTTGGCTGACGAAATCAACCGTACCCCTCCCAAAACCCAAGCAGCTTTACTAGAAGCGATGGAAGAGCAGCAAATTACTCTAGATGGTCAAACGATGTTGTTACCACCATTATTCTGGGTGATTGCAACGCAAAACTCTTTAGAATTTGAGGGTACATATCCTTTACCTGAAGCACAGCTCGATCGCTTTCTGTTTAAGCTAGTGGTGGACTATCCTGCTAAGGATGCCGAGAAACAGATGTTGGTTAATGCTCAACAGGGATTTAAAGCTAAAAAATTGGATCTCGACAAGCTAAAAGCGATCGCCACAGTAGAAGATATTTTGGTTCTCAGAGAACAGGTGCAAAAGGTTCAGGTAGAAGAGAATATTTTAGATTATTTACTCGATCTGGTGGAGCGTACTCGTCAACATCCTGATTTAATTTTGGGTGCATCACCGCGATCTGCCGTGGCTTGGTTAAATGCGACTAAAGCTAGTGCTTGTCTGGCAGGAAGAGATTATGTTACCCCTGATGATGTTAAGGAAGTCGCCATCCCTTTGTTGCGCCATCGCCTAATCTTAAAACCAGAAGCGCAATTGGATAACCTCCAGATCGCTGAGGTGATTGAATCTATACTCAAGCAAATATCTGTACCAAGGTAATGATTACTGATTACTGATTACTGATTACTGATTACTGACGTTGTCCTAATTTACTGGAAATAGCCAACTATTAAATAGAGTAATAATTTAGCTGATGGTCATTTTCCATCGTTTAAAAGTATGGATTATATTCACGGTTATTCTGATACAGAACAAGTAAGACTAATTCAACAGGCGGAATATTGGCGAGAAAAGCTGATTCTCAAAGATCTTGACTATCAAGCTGGAGAAAAATTATTAGAGATCGGTTGTGGTGCAGGAGCAGTATTAGGTATATTGGGGCAGACTTTTCCTGGTTTAAAGTTGGCGGGAATTGATTTAGAACCAAAGCAAATAGATTATGCCCAGAAACATCTGAATAATCTAGGTTTAAGTGATGCCGATCTGCGAGTAGGAGATGCCACGGAACTACCCTGGCAAGATAATTACTTCGATCGTATATATGCAATCTGGTTTTTGGAACATTTACCCAATCCGCTACAGGCTTTACAAGCAGCAAAAAGAGTGACTAAGCCTGGAGGAACAATTACAGTTACCGAAACCGACTACCGTACCATTTTAATTACCCCAGAATCTGCTGATTATCGCTATTTAATTGACTCGCTATGTGAGTTACTATTGCAGGCTCAAGGGAAACCCTATATTGGACAATCTTTAGGAACATTGCTCCTTCAGGCTGGTTTTGAGCGGGTAAAGAATCAGCCATTTCCCGTGCATTATGCTTACAGTTTGGATAGTCAAGAATTAAGAGGTTTTATTGACTATGTAGACTCTTGGTTAGCACCTACAGTAGAGCAAGCTGTTACTCAGTTAGGTAAAGATTCTCAACGGCTACAGGCTGGATTAGAGTGGTTTCGGAGTATTAGCGATCGCCATGATGGCGCAGTCTCCGCCACAATTTATCGTGCCTCAGCAATTATTTAATCATTTAAGTAGGTAGGCAAAATAATTGATCAAACCCCTACCCTTAGAGCTATTTGTTACTCGTCCTAAAGGACTTGTCTCGCATAGTTTCCGTCGCGTTTTGGGTAGGAAGATTCCCACCCAAAAGCCGACGGGGAGATACCGCTCCGCATATTACTCGTTACTTGTTACTCCCTAACCTTATTTCCAATTTAATTACACCCACCTACTTATACTCCTCATCCTTCATCCTCCAGATTATGATTCCCTCCCGACGCTGTTATGTACTGCTTGCTATCGGTGGCTTAAGTGCTGCACTGTTAGATGTTCTGATTAATCGTCAGGCTAGTTTAAATTTTCTGCGGATTTATAATTTTAGTTTGTTAGTTGCCACGCTCATTGATGCATCTCAGGTTAAAAATAGTGCTGTTGAAGTAACCAGACAGGAGATTCAAAAGTTATCAGTCGGTAGAGATAATGAGATCGCTCTAAAGATTAAATCTGGTCAAGAAAAAGCGATCGCGCAAATCCGAGATGCTTATCCGCCAGAATTTACCGTTGACAGAGATACTCTGGAAGTTAATCTACCTGCCAATAGCAACTGCGAAGAAACCTATATTATTCATCCCGATCGGCGTGGGGAATATACCTGGGGCGATCTACAAGTACGTCAGTTAGGGAAACTGGGTTTGGCTTGGCGAGATTGGCAAATACCCGCAAAACAAGAAGTTAGAGTTTATCCCGATTTAATTGGCTTAAAAGAACTAGCTGTTCGTCTGGCGATTGAAAACAGTGGAGCGATGCGTCAGGCACGAAGAATGGGCAATGGTACTGAATTTGCTGAACTGCGAGAATATCGTACAGGAGAAGATATTCGCTTGATTGACTGGAAGGCTACGGCGCGTCGCGATCGCCCTGTGGTTAGGGTATTAGAACCAGAACAAGAACAAACTCTCTTTATCCTCTTAGATCGGGGGCGTTTAATGACGGCAAAGGTAGATGGATTAAAACGATTTGACTATGGCTTAAATGCGACTTTATCTTTAGCTATGGCAGGCTTAAGCCGTGGGGATAAAGTCGGGGTGGCGGTATTCGAGCGCGATATTACGACTTGGATACCCCCTGAAAGAGGTAATCATCATTTAAGCAAATTAGTCGATCGCCTGACACCAATTCAACCAGTATTATTAGAGCCTGATTATCTTGGTGCTGTAACGAAAGTTATTACTCAGCAAACTAGACGAGCATTAGTTGTGGTAATTACAGACTTGGTAGACGTAACCGCTTCGAGTGAATTACTTAGCGCCATGATGCGTTTAGCCCCTCGCTATCTACCTTTTTGTGTCACCCTCAACGATCCGCTAGTAGCTCAAATTGCCCATGCTCATACTGACAATACCAAAGACACCTATGCCCGTGCGGTAGCTTTAGATCTTTTGGCACAGCGTCAGGTAGCTTTTGCTCAATTAAGACAAAAAGGAGTATTAGTTTTAGATGCACCTTGCGATCGCATTACAGGAGAGTTAGTCGATCGCTATCTAGAGTTAAAAGCGCGTAATTTACTCTGATTTTTACTAAAATTTAATTCACATGAAACCTATAGAGTTTATTGTATTATTTAAGTAAGGAGCTAAAGTAAGGAAATAAACTCATGGTACAAGCTCGGCTGACGGTAAAAGGACAAGTCACCATTCCTAAAAAAATTAGAGATTATTTGCAACTCGATAATGGTAGCAAAATAGATTTTGTTATTGACGAACAGGGAGATGTCAAAATAATCCCCTTAAATGTATCGGTAGAAAAGCTTTCTGGCATATTACATCGTCCAGGAATGAAATCGGCTTCTTTAACAAATATGGAACAAGCAATTATCGAGGGTGCTAGTGATTGGACTTGATACCAATGTTTTAGTCAGGTATTTAACCAAAGATGATGAAGCACAGTGGCAAAAAGCAGCAGCAATAATTAATGATGCCCAATCTTGTTTTATTGCAGATATTGTCTTATGCGAACTAGTTTGGGTTTTAAGTAGAAAACCCTATCAATACTCTAAATCAGAAATTCTCAAAGTTTTAGAGTTGATATTACAAAGTTCCAAATTTGAATTCGCCAATCGGACTATTATTTATCAAGCAATTAAGCTAACTCAGACAGGTAAAGCTAATTTTGCCGATTATCTGATTGGTGCAACTAATCGTAATTATGATTGCAGTCAAACAGTTACTTTTGACCAAAAACTAAAGGGAGAAAAATGGTATCAAGTTTTAATTTAGGATTGTTTTTTATAATTTACTTTACTACACGACCATAATTTAGTTTAATAACGCGATTAGGCTTACGCCTACCCTTCGGATCGCACTCGGTAAAATAGCGATCGTCATGACTAACAGCAATTACTGTTTTACCTCGACTTCTTAACTCAGGTATGCGATGAGTTAAAAGCAAAATTAAAGTTAGAAAATATCTCCATGACTGAAATAAGCAAAACATCCTGGACAATGACGATCGATACCAAACGTCTGATCGTTCGTCCACAGCAGGCTGATGATTATAAGTCATGGTACGCTGGATTTATGGGTAGATTGCCTAAACAACACCAGTATGACGCTGGGAAGCTAGATATGAATGGTTGCGATTCAGCTTGGTTTTCAGATTTGTGCGATCGCCACCAAGAATTGGCTTTAAAAGATGACACTTATGTCTTCGGTGTTTTTAATCGTCAAACAAATCAGCATCTGGGTAATATCGATCTCTCCACCATTCGTCGTCAGGAAAATCAATGGGCTAATTTGGGATACAGCATTCACAATCAGTATCAACGGCAAGGTTTCGGTAAAGAAGCTACTCAAGCCGTCTTGAGAGCAGGATTTGAGCAACTTAACTATCATCGCGTTGAAGCAGCAATTAATCTTGACAATTCAGTTTCTATTGCGTTTGCCGAGAGTATAAAAATGCAAAAAGAATGTATGCGTAAAGGCTTTTATTATGAACAGGAGCAGTGGAGAGATAATTTAATTTATGTGGCAATTCCCGCCGATTTTGGCTTGGAGGAAAAACCGCCAGAAGTATTATTCTCAAAATTTTCCAGCCGAAATTAAACATAACTTAAAAATCGCCATCTCCGCTTAACTACCCTCAACGTTCAGGAGGAATTTGTAACTTTAACTCCTCAATCAATGATGGGATCTGCGATTGAACTACATCCCAAACGATGTTGAGGTTAACATCATCATATTCATGAACTAGCCGATTTCGCATTCCATTGATTTCTGACCATGAGATATTGGGCAAGATCTGTCGGCTTGTTTCGGAAACTCGTCTAGCGGCTTCGGCAATCACTAAGAGCCTCCGAATCACTGAATTTTGAAGCTGCACATTTGCTAGGAACTCAGCTTTTGAACATTGAGCTGTGTAGGTCACGATCAGTTCTGCCGATTACAGCATATCAAGCAGAAATTGAAGATCCCGTTGCATAAATCACCTGGGCGGAGGAAAGAATTTCGTGACGGCGTAAGTAGTTACGGCTAGTTTCAATGCCTTGACGGGTAATCAGGTCAATGTCTCGATCAAAGATGGTTTTTAGCTCTGCTTCCATTTGGTCTAGAGTCCTAAACGTGGGGTGGGCTTCTGGATGAAATTGCACCATTACGTCAATGTCACTGTCGGGGCGGAAGTCGTCGCGCAGCACGGAACCAAATAAGGCAAATTCTGTCACCTGCCACTGATGGCAAAACTCAGCAATTTTTTCCATCGGTAGGTCGATCGCAGTAATGGTCATGTCAGTTTTACTTCCAAGGTTTCAAGTTGTTTTGTTAGTCGATCGCTATCTAGAGTTAAAAGCGCAAAATTTACGATAAATGTTACACTGTCAAGTTTAATAATGCGATCGCTAAAGCCTACTGATAAAAATTTTTATTCAACGATCATAATGCTCGTAAGCTGCAACTATTTTCTGCACTAGAGGATGACGTACCACATCAGCCTGAGTCAATTCGCAAAAAGCAATCCCCTCAACATTACGTAAAATTTTGCGAGAGACAACTAATCCTGAATCTTGACTAGAAGGTAAATCTGTCTGGGTAATATCTCCCGTCACCACCATTTTTGAGCCAAAACCCAAGCGAGTTAACACCATTTTTAGCTGTGCAGGAGTGGTATTTTGTGCTTCGTCAACAATTACAAAAGCATTTGATAAAGTACGTCCTCGCATATATGCTAGAGGGGCGACTTCAATTTTGCCTCGCTCCATTAAATCAGGAATTTTCTCAGCATCAATAAATTCATATAGGGCATCATATAAAGGACGCAAAAAAGGATTAACTTTCTCCTGTAAGTCTCCTGGCAAAAATCCTAGCTTTTCTCCTGCTTCCACCGCAGGGCGAGTTAAAATAATTCTTTCGCATTCATCACTAAGTAGTGCTTTAACTGCCAACACAGCAGCTAAAAAAGTTTTCCCTGTTCCCGCAGGGCCAATACCAAAAGTAATATCATGTTTTTGAATTGCTTTGACATATTGCTTTTGTTTAAAAGTTTTAGCGCGAATGATTTCACCTTTTTTGGTACGAGCTAAAATATTACTTTGTAGATCGCTATATTCTTCTGTTCTACCAGTATCGATCGCTTGAAATGCAGTTAAGATATCTGGTTCATATAGAGGCTTCCCTAACGACCACAATGGTTCTAGGGTTCTAATCGCTTTAGCACAACGTTCGACAGCTTTTTCCTGTCCTTGTAATAGTAAATCTTGCCCCCGCAAGACTAGATTAACTCCCGTTTGTCGCGCTAGAAATTGGAGATTTTGCTCCCTGCTTCCTGCTAAGGCGATCGCGCTTTGGCTATCTGGAAGTTGAATTGTTTGAGACGTTTGGGTCATATATTAGTTTGGAACTTTAACTTTTATCTTACAAGTTCTGTTCGGCAATATTGTTACAGCTATCGATATTGCCGTACAAAATTAGTTTATGACAATTAGGGTGATTGGCTCGAAGGTAGTCCTAAAGGATAAGCTTCGCAAATAGGTAGTAGGTAGTAGGTAGTAGGTAGTAGGTAGTGGGTAGTAGGTGTAGTAGATATCAGTAAATAAAACGTCTTAACTTTGTCTGGTATTGCTTTATCTTTTGCTGCTTTTTGACTTCAGGACTAAAGATCAATCTTACAGGAGAGGCAAAATACCTATAAATCAGCCAATATTCAGAAGTATATTATTTCAGTATCGATCATAGAATATGGCAACTAAGTTGAAAAAAGGAGATCTGGTCAAATGGAAGATTGGAAAAGGGGAAGCTAGAGGAAAAATTACGCAGAAGGTAACCCAATCTACCCAAGTTGATGGCAAAGAAATTAAGGCAAGCAAAAGCAAACCAGTTTATTTGGTCAAGAATGACAATACTGGAAACGTAATTTCCCGTCGCATAAAGTCTCTATCCTTAATTGAAAACGAGCAGAATCTTAAGCCACAGCAGCAAAAAATATTAGACGATTTTCAAGCAGCAGTAAATATGACTGCTTCTGAGATTAAAGTGTGGCTAAAAACCAAGGAAAGTAATTCTGTCGGTCAAAAAGATCGCCAAGGCAAAATTAAAGGTCGTAAGTCAGGCAAAAAAATTATTAAAATCCTCAACAAAGAGCAATCAAAATATCAGGAAAAAGATTTTAAACAGATGAAAAAGGTCGTCGGTTATATTCACCGTCATTTGGCGCAAAAACCTTCAGGCGATATTAAAGAAACTCCTTGGCGATATTCTCTAATGAATTGGGGACACGATCCAATGAGCAATGAACAATGAACAATGAACAATGAGCAGCTTTATCTATCGATAGTTATAGATTAAATATTCTCCTCAAAGTAGATGCGCTAAGTTATTTAATTTTCTTAAGATTGACCCTATAACTTAAGACTGTAAATAAAATATTTCATGACTATATCTTTAAGAGATGATGTAATGTACATCTTGCTTAGTAAAATTCATCAACAAGATTCAGAGGGAATGCATTCTGTAGATTTTAAGGCGACAGATTTTACGGGGAGAAATTTAACAATTAGCGATTTTTTGGGTCATCTAGATTACCTTAATCAAAAACAATATATTATTGCTGACTTTTCTGGTAATGCTTATGCTAATCAAGAAGATGTACCCGATTTAGTTGACGCTGAAGAGGTGGATTTTCGGGTTGCTAACACCTTCGGCGCACCAGATGGCCCTTTACCTCACTTAATTAAGTTTAAGAAAGCAAAATTGACTGAAAAAGGGCTAAAAATGCTGGAACGGATGGAGAAAGATCCTCCCCAGGCACTGATGAAAGGCACAGCTATCCCGATTGTGGACAAATATACGCCCTTCCTAGAAGAAGTTGCCCTCAAAGCTGAGTTACCAGACATTTTCGACGCTAAAGATTTAAGCAACATAGTTTATCGTACCATGCGCGATCTGATGCCCACTGAAGCATCAAAGGCGGTTGAAGCTGAACTACATGAAGAGATCGAAGAAGGCGCGACTAACAAAAGACTTCAGGATGAAATTGCTGATTTGTGGAAAGATGACAATCCGATAGTTGCTTGGTTAAGCAAGGTTCGTCCGCCATTAAAGTTTGATGCCGACACTTTTATTTTTCGGGTGGAAAAAGAAGGTGGTTTACCCCGTGGGACAACTGGCGAAAAGGTAATCAATGCCGTATTTTCTGCCACCAAACAAGAACTATCTGACGAGACTAAAAAACAAATATCCCAATTCTTGCCTGGCAAAATTAAGGATATGTGGGAAGCAGCTTAAAGCGGAATAGGAGATTATTAGTTAGAGTGTTTGATATGTGATTCTCTCTAACTAACTCCTAACTTTATTTAAGTAGGTAGTGGACGCGCTAGTAGGTTGGGTTGAGGCACGAAACCCAACGATTAAAAGTTTTTGTTGGGTTTCACTGTCGTTCTACCCAACCTACCAAGTCTCTTTAGGGAATCCTTTAGGACTCACTGTTGAGTTAAGCCATTCCCACTAGCTTCTCGCTCAATTCCCAAAGGCGTTTGCCCTTGTTGTTGTCCATGGCTTCGTCAGAGATTTCTTGTTGGAAAGCAGCACGATCTTCTTGTTGGCGATTACCCCAACTATAGTAGACTCCCGACTCATTAAATTTAGGATCGGCTACTACTTTGGCAACTCTTTCCCCTGCTAATTCTTCTGTTACATAGCCCCCTGTAATATTTTTCTGAAACCAAGGAAAAATGGTTTGAAATAGAGAATAATGGTTACGGAATAGGCCTGTCTCAGCTACACATCCAGGATAGAGAGCGTTAAAGATAATTCCTGTCGATTGATGATAGCGATCGTGTAACTCCCGCATTGTCAGCATATTACACAGTTTGCTGTCTTTGTAAGCTTTTCCAGGTTTAAACTTTTTGCCGTCAATCATAGCGATCGGTGCTTTAAAACCTGCTTCCATCCCCTGTAGATCCCCTAGATCTGGGGGTGCAGGAATCGGAATTTTGCCGCCAATTTCTTTCGGGTTAGCGGTGACAGTACCTATGGTTACTAATCTTTTTTCTGGCGCGGGGGAATTCTTGAGATCTTCTAGCATCAGATTACACAAGAGAAAATGACCCAGATGATTAGTCGCCACACTTAACTCATAGCCTTCTTTGCTACGCTGTGGCTCTTTTTCTAAAGGTAAATAAACTGCTGCGTTACATACCAAAGCATCTAAAGATTTTCCCGTCGCACGAAAATCCTGGACAAACTGATGCACGCTATCTAGTGAGGCGAGATCGAGATGAATAACACTATATTTATCTTTGGGGATACCAACTTCTTTTGCTACTTGTTCTGTTTTAGACAGATTACGACAAGCCATAACTACATGCCAACCGCGATCGCTGAGGGCTTTGGCAGCATATAAACCGACACCAGAAGATGCGCCAGTAATTACAACAGTTGATTCTTGTACCATTTTCTTAAAAGTTGTTATTTAGTATTCATACCTATTTATAAAATCTCACACTCCACAACCCATAGTTAGCAGTAAGTCATAAAGTGTCATATTTTTGTTGAGTAGATAATTCAGGTGAGTTATCTTGGTATCTTTCTATCTGGTTATGACTTCAGAAAAGTTTAGATATCAGTTGCGTCAGGAAGCGCAGCAGTGGCAATCAGAAGGGATAATTAGCTCAGAAGTATATGAGCAGTTGGTTTCGCGCTATCGGTTACGGGAATTGGATTCGGCTTCACGCGATCGCTTTATTATTATTGTTTTAGGATTGGGTTTTATTCTCCTGGGTTTGGGAGTCATCACCTTTGTGGCAGCAAACTGGCAAGTATGGTCTAGATCGATCAAAGTATTACTGCTGCTGAGTTTATTTATGGGAACTAACTGTGCAGGTTTCTTTTTATGGAGATTGCCCGAGGGACGCAAATCTAGATTGGGACAGGGACTATTGTTACTCGGTGCGTTAAGCCTGGGAGCAAATATTGGCTTAATGTCTCAGATGTTTCATCAAACTGGTTCAGTTTATACCCTTTATTTAATCTGGGGTTTGGGTGTCTGTGGGATGGCATATGGTTTGAGGCTAACTTCTTTGGGATTTATGGCGATTATTTTAATGGCGATCGCCTATTATGCTCGGACTTTTATCGGTACGGCTTGGGATGCAGACGGTTGGAGACTATCAGAGCAAATGTCTTTAATTATTGCCGTGCTATTTATTCCCCTGGCATATTATTGTCGCTCTCGTTGGATTTTTGGTCTAGGTTCAGTTTTAATTATTTCAACTTTGCTCACAAATTTGGGGCAATATTTTGAGTTTGCTGATTTATCTCGTTACAGTTTGCTTCCTGCCTTCTTTTTAGTTCTTCCTCCAGGTTTACTTTGGAGTTATCGCGATAATTTATTAGTCGCCAATTCGGCAGTCAATTTTGATGATATAAATCGTAAGCTAGCGGTGTTTTATCTGGCTGTTGTATTTTACCTATTTTCATTTAATTTCTGGTCAGATAGTTTCGATGCATCGCAATCTGGTAAGTCGATCGATTTTACCCTTTGGTCAACATTAATTGCTCCAGTAGTTTTTACTCTCTTGACTATCTGGGCGTGGTGGAAATTAGGAGTTAGAAGAACCAGCAATCTATCCTGGAGACTCGATCGCAACTCTACCTACATCGGCGTAACTTTAGTCTTTCTCTTTGGTTTGATTTGGTTTAATCTTGCTATCACTCCTATTGGCATAGCAGGAACAATCATCTTTAATTTACTGCTGTTGGTATTAGCAATAATTTTAATCAGTCAGTCAGTTAAGGAAGGACAAAGATTTAACTTTTGGTTGGGAATAATACTGTTAATTCTGCAAATATTTTCGCGGATGTTTGAATATAATACCGATTTAATTTTAAAAGCGATCGCCTTATTTGTCTGTGGTGTTGCAGCAATTTTAGCTGGACTCTGGTTTGAACGTTATTTAAGTAATCTTAATTCTCCAGGTTAAAAATATGACTACTTCAAGAACATCTTATCCCTGGTGGCGCTTTCTTCTACCTTTTAGTTTACAGTTAGCGATAATTTTAATTGTTCCTGCTCAAAGTGCCTATACCTATAATTATGGTAAGCCAGCCGTGCTGCAAACCCTACCTGTAGACCCCTATGATTTACTACGGGGATACTCCCAAACTCTAAGTTACGATATATCTCAAATTAGTAATTTACAGCAGTTTCCTGGTGGTGATAACTTAGTTGCAGGAGAAATATTCTATGTCATCTTAGAACCAAATTTAGCAGTAACAAAACTTCCTCCTGTTGCTTCTAAAGTAATTAAAGTAACCAAAGAAATACCTTCAGATCTAGCGACAAATCAAATTGCTCTTAAAGGTCAAGTTCAGCAATCTGGTCAAGCTAGCTATGGCTTAGAAACCTACTACATGCCAGAAAGCCAGAGAAACAAAATCAATCGAGAAATTAGCGATCTACAACCTAATGTAGATAAAAGACCATTTGTAGTAGAGATAAAAGTCGATCGTTGGGGCAATTCTGTACCGACTAGTCTTTGGGTCAATCAACAAAAATACAGTTTTTAATGCGTACTCGCTCTCTACCGCTTACACTCTTGGGGTCAATCCTACCTATTAAGTACCCTGTCGAATTCTGTAACCGCGATCGCTATCATATTTAGATCCATGATATTATAGTCAAGATGTCCAACTTGACAGAGAAATGAGCAAAAGTTTATCCACAGCACAGATCAAAGCCCATTTATCAGAATCGATCAATCTAGCTATAGAAGAAGGTTTTGTGACCATAACTCGTTATGGTAAACCTGTAGCAGCGATCGTTAGTTATGAAGACCTAGAGCAACTTCAACGTCTGCGTGCAGCTCGATTGGGTAAGGGATTGGCAAATTTAGTTGAAGAATGGGAAGATGCAGATGAATTTGCTCAAGAATTAGATAAAGTTGTTCAAGAAAGACAGCACAATATCCTCTAAATGGCTTATTTGTTTGACACAGACGCTATTTCTGAAACATTAAGAAAAAAGCCGTTAAAAGAGTATGTAGAATGGTTAACAACTCTTACTAGAGAAGAACAATACACCAGTTCGATTGTGATTAGTGAGTTGTACAAAGGAGCTTATCGATCATTAAAAAAAGAGCAATTAACCTTCAAAATCAGGACGACAATTCTACCAGTTTTAACAGTACTTCCGTTTGATACTAAGACGGCTCAAATATATGGTCAAATTGCTGCTCAACTGGAGCAAACTGGACAAAAACTGGCTCATCCCGACCTGCAAATTGCTGCTACTGCTATTCAGCATAAATTAGAGTTAGTGACAGGGAATATTAAACATTTTGCTAGAATACCTGATTTGGCAATTAATCCTATTTTGTCACGGCTGCGATCGCAATTAAATCATTAATACAATTAAAATTAAAATAACTAAGCTACTGTTTTTTCCCAGCTCGATCTTCCAGCAAAGTAAAAAGTACGGGGACAACGATTAAACTGAGTAAAGATGAGGTAATTAAACCACCAACAATTCCTACAGCCATTGGTTGACGTAATTCTGCACCTGCGCCCCAGCCTAAAGCAATCGGTAACATCCCTAAAATAGTTGAAGAGGTAGTCATGATAATTGGGCGCAAACGCAAGACTCCAGTTTGTAAAATTGCTTCGCTGCGCTCTATTCCAGCAGTACGTAGTTGGTTAATATAATCGAGTAGTAGGATCGCGCTTTTATCCAATAATCCCAACAGAAAAATTAAGCCAATTAAAGAGATCATGCCAAAATCACTTTGAGTTACCAGTAAAGCTAGCATCGCTCCCACGATTGATAAGGGTAAAGATAAACCAATTACCATAGGCTCTAACCAGCGACGGAAGGGTAAATAAACCACTATCAGCATACAAATTAGCGCCAGAGAGAGAGTAAGGGCGAATTCTCCTAGGATTTTCTTCGATCTAGCGGAATCTCCTTCTAAATTAAAAGTAATTCCAGGCGGTAAAATCTGATCGGCGATCGCCTGAGCTTTGGCTGTAGCATCACCAATTCCCTGCTCGGCGCTCAAATTGGCATTGAGATAAACTACTCGTTTTTGGTCTAAATGAATCAGCTTATCTAAAGGTTCGCTGGCTCCATCTATGCGTACATCTTCAAACCCTTGTAACTTTTGAATTTCTGTTTGAAAAGCGATCGCACTTTTTCTTAACTGCTCAATATTTTCTCCTTCTAAAGCCACCTTAAAAGAAGGATCTTCCCCTGTCTCGACAAAAGGGATATCTTCAACACTAACAACACCCTGGGGAATAGAAGGTAATTGCTGTCGAATTTCTGCCTGTATTTGACTAGTGGTTAAGTTGCGATCGCTTTTGAGTTTAATATATATTTTGCCTTTATTCGGTTCACCCCGTAAGCCAGCCACAGTATAAACAGATTCGACATCGGGATGCTTTAAGACTACCTGTTCTAATTCCTGTCCAACTCTAATCGTTTTGCGTAATAAAATTCGTTCAGGCGATCGCGCAAGATTACTTAACCAGCTAAACTGACTAGATTTGGGTTTGGCTGCGGAATTATTATCGAGCTTGATATCTGCACTACCAGCTAATTTCGGCAAGGGAGTGGTATAAACAATCTTAAATTCCCCGCGATCGAGTTGAGGGATAAAACCCTGGGGAATCAAAGGGATTAAAGCAATTCCTGCGATAAAACTCGCGATCGCAATACCAATCACTGCACGACGATGATTTAATGCCCACTGCAATAAATTATGATAACTATTAGTAACAAAGCCTCGCTCTTCAAGATTATTTTGAGTTCTAACTCCCCTGGAATCAAGCCAATATACCGCTAAGACAGGGGATAGAGTACGAGCTGCTAACAAAGAAGTTAACACCGCTGCCGATATAGTAATGCCAAAAGGGCGGAAAAATTGTCCTAAAGTGCCACCCATAAAACCGATGGGGAGAAATACCGCCACAATAGTTAAAGTTGCCACCGAAGCCGTAAAACCGATTTCTGTTGTCGCAGCCAAAGCAGCTTCCCGAATACTTTTGCCTTCTTCCAGATGACGTATTATATTTTCGATCTCGACGATCGCATCATCGACAATAATGCCAATTACTAAGGCCAAAGCTAATAGAGTTAGAGTCTCTAGGTTATAGCCAGCTACTGCCATGACGATAAATGTTCCTAAAAGAGAAATAGGAATTGCCACCGCCGTAATCAGAGTTGCCTTGAGATTGCGTAAGAAGGGGAAAATAATTAAAATTGCCAGTACCACCGATCCCAGCAAAGCATCAATTGTCGCTTGGGTGCTGTCACGGATATAGCCAGCGGAAGTTTCGGCTAAAACCAACTGAATATCTGGTAGACGTTGCTGGAGTTGAGCTACCTGTTGTTCTACCTGTTTAACTACTTCTAAAGTATTAGCATCCCCCTGTTTAATTACCTGAAAAGCGATCGCTGATTGCCCGTTAAAATGAATCAAAGTGTTGTTAGCAGTGGGATTATCTGGATTAACTTCACCGTAATCAGCATTACCTAAGACATCTACTCGCTCTACTCCTGATAATTTTTCAATCGCAGGCAGAATATTTTCACCAGTAATCTCATTTAACTTACCCAAATCCCTTTCTTGATTGGTAACTATATAACTAATGGCACTGGTTTCATTGAGGTTAAAAGGAATAATATCTAACTCAGTCTCAGTGGGTAAGGATAATTGCTTCAGACTACTCTCCACCGTCGCCGTAGCTGCTTGAATATCTATATTGGTATCCAGTAAGAGATTAACTACCGTCTGTCCTAGATAAGTTGAAGAATATAGCTGTGTTAATCCTGGGGTGTCGACTAAAGCTGTCTCTATTGGTTTAGTCAGTTGCGCTTCTGTATCTAAAACCGTCTCCGTATTAGCTTGAGCGCGAATTACCACAACAGGAAAGTTAACCGTTGGAAATAAGGAATATTTTAACGAACTAAAAGCAAATAAACCCGCTACGGCGATCGCAATCCAAAAGGCGATGGTGATACGGGAATGTTCAATTGCTAAACGAGAAAGGTTAAACTGCGATTTTTTAAACATCAGAGATTAAACAGGTAGTCTAACCGCTATTTTCGCAGAAGTTACTTCGGGATTGAATGTTAATTATTAAAGTGTTGCTTTGACTCAGGGATGAGCGATCGCACTGGAAATTAATAATAATGCGATAATCAAGCAGAAACTACATTCCATCCATGTTGGGTTTAATTATACCAATTTCATAAACTTAGGCTACAGTAAAGCCAGAAGGTAAAACAGCGCTCGCGAACCATGTCAGGACTAGTAAAAATTGAGATAACTGAATCGGCAGAAACTCTCAAATGTTTCGTAGGAGTTATTAAAGCCAATTGCCCAAAAGCACATAAGGGGCCCAATAAAACGGGTGTTTATACCAGCGATTGTGTAATAAGCTTAACTGAGCCTGGCGTAATGCTTCGGCTTTAGGTAGATGTTGCTCTGATAATTCTTGATAAAAACTACTCATCAGTTTAGCAGTGGCTCGATCGTTAACTGACCAGAGGGTTGCGAGGGTGCTTTTGGCTCCTGCTCTTACTGCCATTCCTGCCATTCCTAGTGCTGCCCGATTATCTCCTGTCGCTGTTTCACAGGCACTCAAAACCAGTAGCTCGATCGCATTTTTTAAATCGACATTTCTAGTCTGCAAAATACTACCTAACTCGTTAATATTAAGGCGATCGTCCCAAGTCAGCAAAAAGGTATCTTCCAGAGCAGAACTAAACTGTCCGTGGGTAGCAATATGGACAATGGGATAATCTGAGTCTTGAATTTCTTGTTTAAGTGCTGCACTAGTAAAATTTTGATTGACTAAAACTCGACTCTCAATTCGCGATGTAATCTCTTTAAGCTCGGAATTGACATAATCTAATCCAGCAAAACCATCAACTCTTTCCGTCAAACCCGCAGCTATGGTTTTAAGTTTTACTTGTTCTAAGGGACGAGGATTGAGTAGCTGTAGTCCAGGAGTTAGGGCAATACTATAGTCTTCGAGCAGATAATGTTGACCGTCGTAGAGTGCGCTTAGGGGAATATTGCGGAACGCACCATCGGGAACAAAGACCAAAGTTTTGAGGTTACTTTTAGTTAAATCATCAACAACGGGACGAATAATTAAGTCATATAGCTTTTGCGCTGAACGATAAAAATTACGCCGACTGCGAATTACTAGGTTATGACGAAACTGTTCAATAATTAACTCAAGCTGTTCTTGAGAGATTTTAGTGCTGTAGTGCTGGAGGGGTTGGTTCGGTAAACTGAGAATTACTTCTAGGCGATCGCTTAAAATAATCGGATAAATGACTGCTGCTTGGCGATCTAAGCGCTCGATATTAACTTCTTGAGTATCTAAACAGGCTTCGCGAAAAAAGTTATTCAGTTCGGCAACTTGCAGAGATTCCATAACTTCTCGAGCTTCTTCTAAATTTGCCTGACTAACGCTATTTCCTCGATCAGTTGCTAATAATAAACCCACTAGCTCTCGATAGACAGGTTCTACACTATTGCGAAAAGAAGACTGTACATCAGGGTTGCTCGCTACTAAATCTCGACTCAAAGACTTAAGTAATTCTACTGCCTGAGTATAATTAGCGATCGCCTGCTCGGACTGGCCTAAAGCCTGATTAATTCTGCCTAGCTGCCATTGCCAGAGGTAGCTTACTTCGGGAGCATTAATACCTTGAGCGAGCATTAGAGCTGCTTGAGTATGTTGTTGGGCGTTATTCCAATCTTTTAGTTCTGCTCGAATTTGTCCCTGTAATCCTAAACTATAGGACTGAGCCTTGGGATAAGCAATCGTCTCTGCTTGCTCGCTCGTGGCGACTAAAAATTGCTCAAGATCTTTTACTCGACTATGGTTTAGCTTTGAATGTTGAGTTAGTTCGAGCCAACTATGAGCAAAATTGAGACGACGGTCAATATTAGCCCGATTAACTGCTAATCTCGCCAACTCTGCCTGAATCTGAGGAATTAAGGACTTACTTTGTTGCCAACTAGGAGTTTCCAACGAGGTATTTAATTGAGCAAGATAAATCTGGAGGAGTAAATCAGTTTGCACACAATTGTCTTGCTGCTGACAGGTTGCTAATCCTTGCTGATATAGTGCTAAAGCTTTTTCAGGCTGATTTTTATAAGTATTGCCCAGTAATAATAAAATTTTGCTCTGTTCATCCACATAATCCAAACGAGAAGCAATAGTTAAACTAGATTCTAAAACTTCTCGCGATCGCTTTAGCTCACCTACTAGTAGCAAAATATCGCCATAGCTTCTCAATCCTGCTATTTTAAGCTCAGAGTCAGGCTGTTCTACTAAAATGCTTTCTACCTCTGCCAGGGTTTTGAGAGCGCGTCGATAAAAGCCCAATTGCTTAAAAGCACTCGCCTGATTAATCAAAGTGCGAATTATGCCTAATTCATCTCCTACCTGCTGATAACTATCCTGAGCTTGTTTCCAAGTGGCGATCGCTTGTTCTGCTTCTCCCTGACTCAGCTGCAAGATTCCCTGGTTGTTTAATACCTGTGCTATGGCACGAACTTGGCGATCGATACTCAGATTAGGGTCATTATACAGTAGCCTTAAACTAGCGTTGATATTGTCTGTTGCCTCTGACCAATTACTTAGCTGGCTTTGAGCTAGGGCTAAATTGCTCATGATTCTGGCACGACTCAAAGAATCTGTAGGCTCAGATATTTTAATTGCTTGCTGCCACGAATCTATTGACTGTTGAAATTGAGAAATTGAATAGAAATATTTCCCCTGAATCTCAAGTTCAGCCACAGTTTTACTTTTAGTTTCGACTATCTGCTGAGAAGGGGGTGTTGTCGCCAAAACCGCAGAAATCTGATAAATCCTTTGAAAGTTAGGCAATAAACCGCTCGACAACCCTACTAATGCCAAAACCAACAGCAGCAAGTAACTTCGTCGAAGTTTAAAGGGCATAGAAATATCAATTGAAAATTTATCATTAGCAATAGAATGCCCACTTACTCATTTGTAGTTACCAAAATCAGTAATACTAAATCCTGTTGGTATACAACATTTAAAAGTTGAGCAAAGGTAATGGGCATTGGTGACAAGTTAAGCTTGAAAGCTAGTTGTCAAGAGGGAAAAGGAGATAAACAAAATTATTGTCCAAGCCAGCTTCTAGTACCAAAGGATAGACAAGAGCGACTAGCGATATTTGCTGCTAACTTCAAAGCAGTAGGGAAATCCTCTTGCAGAATATAATGACAAAATGCGCCATGAAAAATGTCCCCTGCGCCTAACGTGTCCACAGGTTTAATTGTCGGGACAGAGATAGCAGAATTGTTTCCTCGCTCTCGATATCTAATGGCTTGCTCCCCTTGAGTGATGGCGATATATTGAATGCCACTATCTTGTAAAAAATCAAACACATCTTCTGTCTGCTGGCATTGAGTCGGATAAAAGTTAGCCGAACAGATAGCGTAGTCTACCCAGGAAAGTAATTCTTCTAATCTTGGCTTCCAGCTACCACCATCAAGGATAACGGGAATTTGCTTGCTTTTCGCGATCGCCGCCACTTTCAAACTCACCTCTAGTTGATGTCCATCCAGTAAAACCAGATCGATATTAGCCAACAGATCGGGTGTAACTATTTCAGAGTTAGCTTGAGATTTTATGGCATTGAGGGAAATAATTGCCCGCTCTCCCGTAGCTGCGGTGACAACGATTGAGGAAACAGGAGGAGTGTCGCTCTTGTCTGGAATCAGATCTATGGTAGCAACACCCTGTTGCGAGAGGTCGCTTTTGATTAATTCCGTTAGAGGATGTTTACCTAGCACAGACAGTAATTGAGCTTGATTACCAAAATAGTTAAAAGCAACGGCAGCATTGGTTGCTGGGCCTCCTGCTACAGTGAGATAGTCCTGCGCTACTACTTTTTGGTTTGCTTGTAGAGGGCGATCGCTTAAGTAAATAAAATCTAAGGTGGTTAAACCAACAAATAACCCTCGATATGTCATATGCAGTTGAGTTTAGAGCTAGCTGCTGATAATTAACTAGTAAATATTAGTCAGGTAACAAACTTTATTTTACAGCGATCGCCCATTTTAGCGAGCATTGAGGTTTTATCGCTGCTTAGACAAGATCAAATTGCTCACCTGTAATCACATCATCACTGCTGCCGCTAGTAAGATTAATATCGTCTAAAGTAACTTGTTGTCCAAAAATATCTGTTACCACCAAATCTTGCGCTCCCGATAGATCAGAGCCAGTACTCAACACAAAACGATTATCAGATCCACGCTCTAAAGGAATTATACTGCCATCTTCTTCCAGTAAATCGACGCTTTCCACTGGATTGCGATGATTATTCAGTCTTATTGCTCCATAATAGGGATTAGATTCAGGAATTCCCTCAACTACAATACCTTGACCGATGCTGTAACCATAAGGAGTGACAAAACTGTCATCGGGACTAACTAATTTGTATTCAATATCTACTACCCCGTCAATAGGATCGGCAACTTCAAAAAAGGCTTCTGCACTCAGATCTAAGCCATCAGCCCGTTCGTATAATAGATCCGAAACTTGAACTATAATCGGAGCAGCGCCTTCTGCTTGTTTAGGGCCAGATACTTCCAAAAAAGCACCACTAGCTTCAGATCCATTCCACTGGACATTATTAATTGCGGTAATACCTGCTAATGCATCTCCAGAAAGAACATCATAGCCAGAATTGCCTTTTCCACCAGCAGGGTTAGCCGCATCGTAGAAGGTTGCTCTTCCTTGATAGGTCTGACCTGATTCTAGCTCTGGGCTTATATTAACGTCGATTGGTTGTTGAACGTTGGGTACTACTGCTTGCATGTCGTTAAATTCTCATGATGAGGTGTAACGATCCACATCTAAATACCTAAGAAACTGCCAAGTAACCTTAAGTTGTTTTCTGTAAATCGTCAACCAATTTATATTGCTCAATAGTTTTAAGCTTCTGGACACTATCAAAATGAGGTAAATTTTCGGTTAAGGTGTTTAGATAAAGTATTTAATATTAGCGATTAAACCTGTCTCATAGCCTGGGTTCAACACCAGTATTTCTTTCTTTTTCTCAGTTCAAAAAATAAGCGAGGATCTCACTAACAGTGTCCTCGCTTGGTAAAATTTACTGTGAAAATTTGAAAAGCTATCAGCTATCAGCTCTTAGCTCTTAGCTTTTAATTAATCATTACCCATTACCCATTACTTCGACTAATGTGTTTACTCAATTGAAACCTGCTTTAATTAGCTATGAATTTGCCCAATCTTTTGCCCATTCAAGAACCTTGTGTACCTCTGGCATCGTGGTAGCTTGACAATAAAGACGCAATACAGGTTCAGTACCACTAAAGCGAATTAGCAACCAAGTATTGTCATCCATTCTAAACTTGTAACCATCAACATCAAGACAGTCGATTACGGGCATTCCTGCTACTTCTTTGGGAGTCTCGTGTTGCAAACGTGCCAATAACTTAGCGCGGACTTCCATATTAGCTAGGGGGAGATCGATGCGATCGTAGTGTGCGGTAAAATCGGTTTTTTGCTGTAATCGTCTGTAGATTGTGCCTAACTCTTCTCCCGACTGAACTACCGCTTCGAGGACGTATAAAGCGGATAACAGGGCATCACGTTCGGGTATATGGGTACCGTAACCAATACCACCTGATTCCTCCCCGCCGATCATGACTTGGGCCTGAAGCATTCGATCGCCAATATATTTATAGCCTATTGGCGTTTCATACACCGATCGCCCATAGGATTTAGCTAAACGAGGAATTAAATCTGAACCACTGACGGTTTTGACGATCTCCCCTGTAAAGCCTTTGCGTTCTGCTAGATGCTCAATCAAAATAGGAATTAATACTTGCGAACTTAAGAAATTCCCTGCTGCATCAGCCCCAGCAATGCGATCGCTATCTCCATCAAATACTAATCCCACCCGCAGACTATTAGGATAATCTTGCTCTCCTGCTTTGAGCGCCTGGAAAAAATCAGGCAGATATTTCGGGAGGGGTTCGGGTGCGCCACCACCAAATAAAGGATCGCGATCGCTGTTGATTTCTTCTACAGGACACCCTAACAGTCGTTCTAACCCCGTAGCTGCTGCACCGTGCATGACATCTACGTAGACTTTGAGTCGCTCGGCAAGAATGGCATTTTTAATCGCTGCAATATCAACTTTTTGCTGCAACCCCTGACAATAACTTGCCCAGGGGTCAAACATTTCTAGCTTACCTGGCCGATCGGCGGTCGGCAAAGATTGACCCAGTTTTGCTTCGATCTGTTCGGTAATTTCTGGCGGAACAGAGCCACCAAAAGCACTCTTAACTTTTAATCCTAAATATGAGGCAGGGTTATGGGATGCTGTCAAAACAATCGCACCCAAGGCATGATGAGCTTTCGCTGCCCAACTAAAAGCAGGAGTGGGGGCAAAACACTCTGATAACAAAACATCAAATCCCGCTTCTTGAATTACTGTTGCAGTTAATTTAGCAAAATCTTCTGCCATAAAACGGCGATCGTAACCCACAATCACAGTCCGATTATTAGCGATATCTCCGTAGTTATCTGCCAAAACTTGAGCTGCCAGAGGTGCTAGCATGGCAACGCGTTCAAAGGTAAAGTCAGCCGCAATCACTCCACGCCAACCATCTGTACCAAACTTGATGGGATTAACAGTAAAAGACATAGAACTAAAAATTTAGTAACTTTGGAAATAACACCTTCCAGATTAACTGTTTCTCTAGGGTTTGAAAACCAAAAAGTTATCTAAATTGGGATGACAATTACGCGCAAATATAACTGCATGACTGTAAGTTTTGCCTATAGTCGATCTGCTTGATTAAACTAAAGATTAAATAGTTTATGGCTTGCGGTATAAATTTTACGAAGATTTGCTCTAATACTCTTTCGATTCCAGCTGTTGTTCAATATTGCTGTCGCTCATGGTAGAAGTTGGAAATTCGCCAGCCTTTAAATTTTTCAATAAATCTCTTAATCTCATACGTTCAATATAAGGCCAGCCACCTTTTTCTTCTATATCTTTAACAAATTGATATAAATCATTGCGCGTTTGCGGTAAGGCTGATTCAAAATAATTCACCCTAATTTGACGATGAATCTCCTCTAAATCTCGTAGCAATGATAATAAGAAGAGGCTGTCATGCTGATTTTCCTTTGCTAAGGCACAAAGATCTTGAGCTGTGTCCGTTAATAAGCTCACTGAATTGATTGCGTTAATGTCTTGATCTTGAGTCATGTACCCCAAATAAGCCTAAAAATGAACTTTGTCTACATTTATATGAAATTTACACTAATCTTAAACTGATTACAGAACAGTTGTTACCAAATTGAACGGGTTGTTCAACAGAATATTTTTGGGCGATCGGCTGATTATGTAGTCCTTCTTTGGTAGAGTAGATAGCATCTATAAAAATGGCTATTTTACTAAGAACAGCCTATTTGCAGCATCTTTCGCGCTTGATGTTAAATTTAAAATTGACAAAATGAAGTTGATTATGAGAAACCGTTCAATTATTGCTTGTTTCCTAGCATTATGTTTAGGAGTACTAACAGCCTGTAGTAATTCTAGTGATGTCAGTAGAAATGAGCTGACCTATGACGATATTGTCAATACTGGAATTGCCAACACTTGCCTAGAGTTGCCTGATAGTAGCCGTGGCACTATTGCTATAGAATCAGGTAAAAAATATGCTATTCGCGATTTGTGTATAGAACCTAGAGAATATTTCGTTAAAGAAGAACCCGTTAGCAAACGTCAAAAAGCTGAATACATCCAAGGTAAATTATTGACTAGGTATACTTCTAGTCTCGACCAGATCCAAGGAGCTATTGACACTAATTCTGATGGAACTTTAACCTTTACTGAAATTGATGGGATTGATTTCCAGCCTGCTACCGTTTTGTTACCTGGTGGAAAAGAAGTTCCCTTCATGTTTACAATCAAGCAATTCCAAGGAACTACTACAGCCAGTGCAGACAGTATTAATACCTCAACTGACTTTAAAGGTGAATTTGATGTCCCCTCCTATCGTGGACAAGTATTCCTCGATCCTAAAGGGCGTAGCCTTGCTAGTGGTTATGATAATGCTGTAGCTTTGCCTGGATTAGCTGATGATCAACGATTCTCTAACGCTAATGTTAAAGAGTTTGTTTCTCGTAAAGGCAAAATGTCTCTTAATGTCACTAAAATTGATGGTGACACAGGAGAAATTGCTGGAGTATTTGAAAGCGAGCAGCCTTCGGCGACTGACTTAGGTGCAGAAGAACCAGAAGAAGTTAAAGTTCGCGGTATTTTCTATGGCAGAGTTGTCTCTAACGCCTAAGAAATAAATTTAATTTACTCAAAAATATTTAGCTGAGAATAAATAAATTACAAATTGATCTTACGAGGGGCAGATGCCCCTTTTTTTGTCTCGATTTTTTGTCTCGATCGCCTCTTTTAATTACCTAAACTTTTCGGTTGAGTAAAACACCAATGATCGATCGACAATTAAGCCTTTTTACCTACTGATTGATCTAAGATCAAACATAATAGAATTTTTAAGCTACTCGTTTTATGGTTAAGTCTCTTCTACCTCCTTTAGATCGCCAACAGGCAAATATATCTGAGCCTGAAACTAAAACAGTTGCCCTAGATGTGGGGGGGATGAAATGTGCAGGGTGTGTCAAAGCAGTGGAGAGACAGCTTGAGCAAAATTTGGGAGTGGTATCTGCCTGTGTGAACCTAATTACCGAAGTGGCGGTGGTGAAATATCAGGCTGAAAATATTGCCCCAGAAACCTTAGCGGAGAAATTAACTAAAACAGGTTTTCCCAGTAAGTTACGAGCAAGCGATCGCAGTATTTATCAAATCGCTCAATCAAATCAAGCTAAACGAAGGCAGCAAGAGCAAAAGTGGACGCAGCAATTAATTACCGCCACGGTGTTGTTGGTCTTTTCGAGTATTGGTCATCTACATCACTTGGGGTTGCCTACTATACCCCTACTGAGCAATATTTGGATTCACTTTGGTTTGGCGACATTAGCTTTATTAATTCCAGGGCGATCGCTAATAATTGATGGTGGGCGCAGTCTTACTCAAGGAATGCCCAATATGAATACTCTGGTGGGGTTAGGCACGGTTAGCACTTATTTAGCTAGCTGTTTTGCCCTGTTTATACCTAGTTTGGGTTGGGAATGCTTTTTTGATGAGCCAGTCATGTTACTGGGCTTTATTTTGCTGGGGCGTACTTTGGAAGGAAAAGCCCGTAATCGAGCCTCTGCTGCCTTAGAAAAGCTGGTGATGCTACAGCCACCGATTGCTCGTCTGATCGGTAAGCAGGAAAATTCGGAAACGATTGAAATTCCTGTAGAGCAAGTTAAGCCTGGGGAATGGTTGCGAGTATTGCCAGGGGAGAAAATACCTGTAGACGGCACTGTGATTGCAGGAGAAACTACTGTAGATGAATCAATGCTCACGGGGGAATCGGTAGCAGTGGTTAAAACTAGCTCGGATCTGGTGCGGGCAGGTACGATTAATCAGTCTGGAGTAATTACGGTCGAAATAACTGGTATTGGTCAAGATACCGCTTTGGCGAAGATTATTAATTTAGTAGAAACTGCTCAAACGCGCAAAGCACCAGTGCAACAGTTAGCAGATACGATCGCTGGCTATTTTGCCTATGGGGTAATAGCGATCGCTACCCTCACTTTTCTATTTTGGTATTTGATCGGCACAAATATTTGGGATTCAGTCTTAATGAGTTCCACCCAGTCAATGGATATGCCGATGGGGGAAATGATGGCGATTACTTCTCCTCTGTTGCTCAGTTTAAAATTGGCGATCGCTGTTTTGGTCATTGCCTGTCCTTGCGCTTTAGGTTTAGCTACGCCGACGGCTATTTTAGTGGGAACCAGCATCGGTGCGGAATCGGGCATTCTCATTAAAGGTGGTGATGTTTTAGAAAGAGTGCAGCAGCTAAATACTGTGGTGTTTGACAAGACTGGTACTTTAACTATCGGTCAGCCCCAAGTTACTGAATGCATCCCTTTAACTGAGGTTACTGCTCAACAACTACTTCAGATCGCCGCCTCCATTGAAAGTGGTAGCAATCATCCCCTAGCTAAAGCCATTATTACCGCAGCCCAGCTAGAAGATTTAACTTTACTGGAGACTACTGATTTTGTCACAGTTATTGGACAAGGAATGTCGGCGATAGTTGCTGGGGAACAAGCATATTTAGGTAATCAGGAATGGTTACTAAACAACGGGATTGAAATCAATCAACAGCAGGAGTTCAAGGTTCAATCTTTAGCAAAATCGGGCAAAACGGTGATTTATCTGGCAAAAGCAGGTATTTTACAAGGTTTAATCGCCATTGAAGATAGTTTACGTCCTGATGCAGTCGCAACCGTTAAACAATTACAGTCCTTGAACTTAGATACAGTATTGCTCACAGGCGATCGCCCTGAAGTCGCCCAGGCGATCGCCCAAAAACTCCAGATTACCCAAGTTTTCTCCGAAGTCAAACCAGAAGATAAAGCGCGGGTAATTCAGTCTCTTCAGCAAGATCGAATAGTAGCCATGATTGGCGATGGCATTAATGATGCTCCAGCTTTGGCACAGGCAGATGTTGGTATATCTCTTCAGGGTGGAACAGATGTGGCGATCTCTACGGCGGATATTGTCCTGATGCAAAATCGACTGCAAGACGTAATTAAATCGATTGAGATCAGTCGCGCCACGGTGCAGAAAATCAAGCAAAACTTAGCTTGGGCTTTAGCCTACAATGTCTTGACGATTCCGATTGCAGCAGGGGTTTTATTACCTAAATATGGTGTGCTTTTATCACCAGTATGGGCAGCAGCAGCAATGGCATCCAGCTCTTTAATTGTCGTAACTAATTCTCTATTGTTGAAAACGGACATTAGATGAGCGCTTATACTTAAGAGTATTTTACATCAAGAATTTAAGACATATATATCCAAACTTTAGAGGCAGAAAGGCTTGCGCTTCAAACACGGAAAGTAAACTTAAGTTCAAAATTATAGTTTAATCTAGCCTAAACTTAATCGCCAAGTTAGCCGAAGGCATCGCACCAACTGCGTACTATTCTCTCAAAATGCGATCGCTCAGAAACTAAAGATTAAACAAGTTTTCGCTTCTAAAAAAACCAGATTAAGATTAGTCGATTAATCTTAATCTGGTTTTTGAGTATACTAAGGTTAGACATTTAATCTTAGCTCTATGCTTGAAATCGCCAAGGAAGACATCATCTCCCGCCTTCAATTTGATAATCCTTGGTGGGAAACAGGCAGTAAAGAAAAAATAATCTACGAAGATGTACCACGACGCAAATACTTTGAGACTTTCTCTCAAAACATTTTGGAGACAAGTGTGCGTCGGGCGATCGTTTTAATGGGTCCTAGACGGGTTGGCAAAACTGTAATGGTTTATCACACCATCCGTCTACTTCTGGATTCCGGTATTAGCGCAGAAAATATTTTATATCTCTCTCTTGAAACTCCAATTTACACTGGGCTGTCATTAGAGCGAATACTTAGTTACTTTCAAAAATTATTCAATCACAATCGCAACTCAAAGCTATTTGTCTTTTTTGATGAAATCCAATATTTGCGCGAGTGGGAAATTCATCTGAAATCTCTGGTTGACTCATTTCCCAGTTATCGATTTGTTGCCACTGGTTCTGCGGCTGCGGCGTTAAGACTAAAAAGCACTGAGTCCGGTGCTGGTCGATTCAGCGATTATGTCTTGCCACCCCTAACCTTTGCTGAGTATTTAATGTTTATCGGCAAAGAAGATAAATTAATAGAGACAACTATTAATGACGCTGAGGATTTTGGCTATCTATCTGAAAAGCATGAGTTTGTATCTCCAAATATCGATCAATTAAATGAGGAGTTTATTAATTACTTAAACTTTGGTGGATATCCAGAAGCTGTTTTTTCTGAGACAATTCGACAGAATCCTAGCCAATATATTAAAAGCGACATCATTGATAAAGTTTTACTAAGAGATTTGCCAAGCCTTTATGGGATTAGTGATATTCAAGAACTGAATAGACTTTTCACAACCCTAGCGTATAATTCGGGCAACGAAGTAAGTTTAGAAGGATTATCCAAATCCTCTGGTGTGGCTAAAAATACGATCAAACGTTACCTTGAGTATCTTGAGGCAGCATTCTTGATGCGCCGTGTAGAGAGAATTGATCAAAATATCAAGAGGTTTAAGAGAGCTGTATGCTTTAAAGTTTATTTGACTAACCCATCAATGCGAGCTGCGCTATTTGGACAGCTTGAAACAAACTCCAAGGCGATGGGAGCAATGACTGAAACCGCTATCTTTAGTCAATGGCAACACAGTAAAATGATTGAGCTTTACTACGCACGCTGGAAAACAGGCGAGATTGACATTGTTCATTTAGATGCTGCCCATCAAGTGCCTTCTTGGATTGTTGAAGTTAAGTGGAGCGATCGCCCCCATAGTTCACCCTCTGAACTGGACAACTGCATAGAATTTGTGAAAAAGAATCCAGCAGTCTCTCAACCGATTTTGATAACTAGTAAGACTATCAGCGATCATGATTTTTTATACCAGGATGTTCGGTTTGAGTTTATGCCTGCTAGCTTATATGCTTATGCTCTTGGTACTAACACATTTCTAAATATTGATGCCAACGACAAAGAGACGCGTATCAGCTCACTACCACCTGAGTAATAGTTTCATGGTGCAAAGGCATCGCACCAACTGCGTACTATTCTCTCAAAAATGCGATCGCCCAAAAACTCCAGATTACCCAAGTTTTCTCCGAAGTCAAACCAGAAGATAAAGCGCGGGTAATTCAGTCTCTTCAGCAAGATCGAATAGTAGCCATGGTTGGGGATGGCATTAATGATGCTCCAGCCTTAGCACAGGCAGATGTAGGCATATCTCTTCAGGGTGGAACAGATGTGGCGATCGCTACGGCGGATATTGTCCTGATGCAAAATCGACTGCAAGACGTAATTAAATCGATTGAGATAAGTCGCGCCACGGTGCAGAAAATCAAGCAAAACTTAGCTTGGGCTTTAGCCTACAATGTCTTGACGATTCCACTGGCAGCAGGGGTTTTATTACCTAAATACGGCGTGCTTTTATCACCCGTATGGGCAGCAGCAATGGCATCCAGCTCTTTAATTGTCGTGACTAATTCTCTGTTGTTGAAGCAAACGCGAAACAAAAAGCAGTAAAAGGCTTTGTCCTAGCTAAGAGCTAATAGCAATTGGTGACAAGTTAAGAAAATGTACAATCTGTCATTTTTCTATTTATCCTTATCGTATTCAGCGTGGGTCAATTAATTGGTTGAATTTTCTGAAAAAGAATACTATTAAAAAGAAAACCATCGCTATCTCACTAAATCATAGATGTTTATCAATCTCATTGCCGATTACGGTATTGGAGACCCTGCATTCGCTGAAGTTAGCCAACGTCTAAATCATTTGCTGCCGTCTGCTCAAATCTATTGTTTAAGCGTTCCTCCTTTTAGTACCTTGGCAACGGGATTTTGGATTGCTCAACTCGGTTTAAACCCAGGTGCGCCCGAACGTTTAATCTTTCATAACTGCGCTCCTCGACAAGATAACTCCGAAGCTCGACCTAACAATGAAGGAGAGGGATTGACTTACGTTAAACTTCATAATGGGGTTGAGATAGTTGGTGTTTTGGCTGGCTATACTCTCTCATTTATCAAGTCAGAAGCCTTAGAGATCAAAACGATTGAAGTATCTAGAGGTGGTTCTCAGTTCCGCTCTCGCGATGTTTTTCCTCAAGCAGCAGCAGCGATCGCAGGTAAGGACTATAGTTTGTTGGGAGATGAAATCTTACCTTCGCAAATTCCCGACTTGCCTACAGATCGCGTAGCTTGGACTGATGGTTATGGCAATATTAAAACCACCATACCAGCAAGCAGTGTCAATCTACCTCTATCGAGTAAGGTTACAGTTCGCGTGGGTGATGTAGTCAGCGATGCTGTTTATTCTGATGGTAGCTTTCGAGTACCAGAGGGAACTTTAGCTTTTGCTCCTGGTAGTTCTGGCTGGCAAAAGAAAGACGGTCAAAAAGTAACTTGGATAGAACTGTTTTTACGTGGTGGTAATGCCTGGGAGCGTTTCGGAAAACCTAAGATAAATCAGACTGTATCCTACACGAAATTAGATTCACTTTGATTTTTTAAATTGCTATGCCTTAATTTGAATTCCTTGAGTATTCAGTTTGGTGACCCAGAATTGCAATTGCGGATCGGCTATTTGAGTTCTCACCGCTTGTTGAACCGCGATCGCCTGAGCTTCTGATGCACACAAAGCAAACACAGTTGGGCCAGATCCCGACATCATTGTCCCTAAGACATCTTGAGCAGCAAAAGCAGCCTTTAGTTCTGCTACTTGAGGATAGGCAGGTAAAACTATCTTTTCTAAATCATTATGGATTAATTTGCCAATTTCTGAATGTTCGTGATGGGATATTGCCTTAACTAAAGAGCCAGAACTTACTTTGGCGGTACGAGATTTAACTCCTGCTGTATCGGACACATAAGTATCGCTATATTGTTGCCGATAAGTTTTGTATGCCCAAGGAGTTGAGACGCTAAGATTGTCATATTTAGCCAAAACCACCCACATATTCTTTAAAGGCGGGAGATCGTCAAGTTGCTCCCCTCTACCTGTAGCGATCGCTGTCCCACCAGAGACACAAAAAGGAATATCAGAACCCAACTCCGCAGCCAAATCCTGTAATTCTGGTTGAGTTAACCCTAATTTCCACAGTAGATTAATTCCTACCAGTACCGCAGCTGCATTCCCCGAACCGCCAGCCAACCCCGCAGCTACAGGAATATTTTTCTCAATTCTGATACTGACACCACCATAGTTAGCATACATCTGAGAAAAGGTATCACACATCAACTGAGCAGCACGATATGCCAGGTTTGTCTTGTCCGTAGGAACTTGAGGATGATCGCAGTAGATTTTAATATTTTCGGTATCACTAGGTTGAAGATCGATGCGATCTGCCAAGCTAACACTTTGCATAATCATGACTAACTCATGAAAACCGTCAGGGCGATCGCCAATTATTTCTAGGTACAGATTAATCTTCGCTGGCGCAATGAGAGAATAAGATTGCATATCATTAAAGGCACTATTACTTACCTGACCTAATATATAGCGATTATACGCCCTTCAAAATAAATAATAACTAACGGTCATTTGACTTCTAAGGTGTTGGTGCGATAACTCCCACATTCTCAAGAATTTTAAAAATGATTGAGTTGATGACACTTAAAGCAAATGTCCCAATAATCGGACTCCAGATTTTAGAACGCAATCTAAAACCTTCAACTAATAATGCCGCTAGTCCAAAGATAATTATATTTGCTACTAGAGAAGCCAAGCCAAAAGTCAACACGCTAAGTAAACCAAAGGCTGTGAGAATAGGATGTAGAACTGCATTAAGAATGCCAAAAACTAGGGCTGCAATTATACCTTTTTGCAGATTGTCAATCTCAATTCCTAGTGGGAGTTTAGAAATAATTAGCAAACTAATAGTAGTTACTACCAGGGAAACGAGAATAGCGATAATATTCATCAAAGAAAATCCTCTATCTTGATCCCCTGTAGGTTAGAACGAGATTAAAAATTTCTTTTCTTTCGCAATAAATTCTTTATTTTTAGGTAAATTTCTGTGTTCTAAAGTGACAAAAACTGTATTTTTTATTTTCTCCTAATCAATTCTGTAATCGGTAACTAGTATAGATAAAGTTACATAATAGTAATCTGGTAATGATAAGATTGATTTTTGGTGACTTCGGATCAATATTGTTATAGCTGAAACTTTAATGTTTAACGCTTTGAGAAAAGCAACTTGAGGAATGAATCAAATTGGCCAATTAATTATTAAAAATAAACTGGGTATTTTTAAGATTACGTTCTTATTTTTGCATTTTTTTGGGAGTTTGGAAGCATCTTCCGCCGAAGTCACACCTGCGATTAATCGAGAGGATCATAATTTACAACAAGTTACGTCAGTGTCTCAGTTATCTGACGTAAAAAAGAACGATTGGGCATTTCAAGCTTTACAGTCTTTAGTAGAACGCTATGGCTGTATTGAAGGAGATACAAACGGCAATTATCGAGGTAAAAACTTACTGACGCGAGATGAATTTGCTGCTGCTTTAAATTCTTGTCTAAATAATATCGAGCGCTCAACCAATATTTATAGAGAAGATTTAACCATCCTGAGACGGTTGCAAACAGATTTTGCTGGCGAACTAGCCAAACTACAAAGTCGCGTTAATAGTTTAGAAAATCGTACGGCTAAGTTAGAAGAAACTCAGTTTTCGACCACTACTAAATTTAGAGGTGAAGTTTTAGGGCAACTGGGAGATACTTTCAGCGATTTAGATGAAGGTGAAGATAGAAGCCAAACTTATCTTGGCTATCGCGCCCGTCTCAATTTCGAGACTAGTTTTAGTGGCGAAGATCTCTTGCGAACTCGGTTTGAAAGTAAAGACATCCCTGATTTAGGCGAAGTTACAGGGACAGATATGACTCGCTTAGAAACTGATGGCAATACCGATGATGGAGTAGAACTTCAAGTATTTTATCGATTTCCTTGGGGAGAAGACACCGAAATTACCGTTGGCCCTGTAGGGATTGAAACCGATGATATAGGGGAAGTTTTGAACCCATTAGAAGATAGCAGTCAGAGGGCTATTTCTCGTTTTGGATTGAGAGATCCAGCGACATTACGAGGCCCTGAAGGTGCGGGATTGGCCATTCAACACGAATTTAACGATAATTTAGCTGTTAATGTTGGCTATCTAGCCTCAGAAGGTGATTCTGCCGATCCAAGTCCAGGAAGAGGTATATTTAGTGGTTCTTATAGCGCGATCTCTCAATTGTTACTCGAACCAAACGATAATTTAGATTTTGCTCTTACCTATACTCGTATTTACGAACGAACTGATGATGTGGATGTGATGGCTTCTACAGGTAGTGCTAACGCCAATAATCCTTTTGGCGACAATGCGACCTCAAGTAATAATTTTGGCTTGCAGTTTAATTGGCAAACTAGTTCCAAGTTTGAGTTTGGGGGCTGGTTTGGCTATACCAATGCTGCTCAAGAACGAGGTGAAAACAGTGAAGCAACGATTCTCAATGGCGCATTAACCTTCGCTTTTCCCGATTTATTTATCGAAGGTAATTTAGGGGGCTTGATTGTAGGTATTCCTCCCATCGTCACCGACCATGATAATAGCAATTTTATCGATAATTCCACTTCATTGCATTTTGAGGCTATTTATAAAATCTCTGTCAACGACAATATAGCAATTACCCCTGGTGTCTTTGTAATTACTAGTCCTAACCACGAAAACGGAGAACCAATTTGGGTGGGAAATATTAGAACTCGATTCACGTTCTAAAGAGAAGCGATCTCTCATCTATAAGACTAAAGATAGTTTATTGCCTTTTTTCTATAGCATCTACAACCCGCGATGGATGGTCGCTCTATTTCTGGCAATTAGGATTGTACTTAATCCGTTCTTAATACTTTCATCTCAATTTTTTAACATTATTCATCCATTAACAAATAAATTATGGGAGGTAAATTTGGCATTAAACATTCTGATCGCTCCTTCTGGATTTAAAGAAAGTCTTGGTGCCGAAGAAGTAGCGAATTGTATCGCTACAGGCATCCTCAAAGTTTTACCAGATGCTTGCATCCGTAAAGCCCCTTTGGTAGATGGTGGTGAAGGCTTTACTAAAGCTTTAATCGCAGCTACTAACGGTACTTTACATTCTCTTAAAGTAACAGGGCCAGTCGGTCAACCAATCGACTCACACTTTGGTTTATTGGGTGGAACAGATGATAAAACAGCTGTCTTGGAAATGGCAGCAGCAGCAGGGCTACGTCTCGTTCCCTCAGATAGGCGCAATCCACTGACAACGACGACTTACGGTGTTGGCGAATTAATTAAAGCAGCTTTAGATGCTGGGGCGGAACGCATTTTACTTGGCTGTGGCGATTCTGGTACTAACGATGGCGGTGCTGGAATGGCGCAAGCTTTGGGGGTTAAATTACTCGATCGCACTGGCAAACAATTAAATTTGGGCGGTGGAGAATTAATAAATCTCGATCGCATCGATTTCTCTGAACGAGATCCGCGCCTGGAACGAGTACAGATTGATGTAGCTTGTAACTGGCATAACGTCCTATGTGGAGAAAAAGGTGTCGCTAGAGTTTTTGGCCCTCAAAAAGGGGCTTCAAAAGAAACCGTCGAACAATTAGCTTTGGCTTTAGACCATTATGCCGAAATAATCAAACGCGATTTAGGTATAGATGTTAGGGAAATGCCTGGGAGTGGTGCTTCTGGTGGTCTGGGTACAGGTTTGTACACTTTAATTGGCGCTAAATTATATCCGCGCTACGAAATTGTCATGAAGTATCTCGATCTCGATCGCTTGTTGCCAGAGTCCGATTTAGTCATTACTGCTGAAGGCTGTTTGGATTATCAAACCCCCCATGGCAAAATTCCTGCCGAGGTTGCTTCTAGAGCAAAAATATATGACTTGCCTGTAATTGCTTTAGCAGGAAGTCTGGGTAAGGGTGCAGAGGTCAATTGGCAACATGGAATCGATTACTTTACCAGCATTGTCGATCGCCCTTGTCAACTAAGTGAAGCGATCGCCGATGCAGCAACCCTATTGACCAATTCAGCAGAATCTATGGCCCGTTTAATGTTAGTTGGGCAACAAGTCGAATTCAAAAGTCAAAACTAATAAGCAATAAGTAATAAGAGGATTAAAAAAATGGAAAGTATAAACAACGACAATTTAAATTATTTTTTAACGGCAGAAGATTATTTTAATTTAGGCAAATCTGATGCTTGGGCGGGAAAATCCAAGCGTCCACCAGAAGAGACGGTAGAAGGGGCTGAGTTATACGATCTCGGTTACAACGAAGGAAATATCGAATACGCGCCGATTCAAACCGAGAATAGCTAATGAGTAAAGCTTCTACCAGCAAAGAAGCAGATAACAAGGCGAGATTGAGCGAGACTAACATTTGGTCACGCTTTGAAAAACCACAAGCAATTACTACAAGACCACCAAAACGAAAGTTTCGCTGGGTTGTGGATGCTGTATTGCCGATAACGCTATCGCTTCTGGCTGGAATTATTGTTTTATTACCAACTTCATTGCCAACTGAAGGGCGTTTGTCGTTATTTGCTTTTGCAATAGCGATAATTCTTTGGTCTACGACATCGTTGAATGCAGCTTATGTTGCTTTGGCAGCAGTTATTTTACTAATTCTCTCTGGCGGTAGCGACCAAGAAAAACTCTTTGAAGCACTAGAATCAGATGTCATTTGGCTGATGATTGGTGCTTTTATCTTGGGTGGGGCAGTACAGCAAACTGGTTTGGCTGCCCGCTTGACTCAAGTTGTTGTTTCCAAAGCGCATACTGTTGGAAAGGTTTTTTGGTTAATGACAACTATCCTAATTCCCTTAGCTTTTGTCATACCATCTACTTCTGGCAGGGCAGCTGTCGTTATTCCAGTTTTTCGTAGTATAGTCAATGCCACGGGCGATCGCAAAATTACCCGTGCTTTAGCTTTGTTGATGCCTACCGTCATTTTAGTATCGACAATTTCTACTTTAATTGCTGCTAGTTCCCATTTAATCGCGATCGATCTGCTTGATGAAATTGCTGATGTCAACCTTTCCTACACTCAATGGGTAGTTTATGGATTTCCTTTTGGAGTAATTGCCAGCTATCTTTCTTGCTGGGTGGTAATGCACCTGTTTTTGGATAAAAAACGTCGCCAACGCCCACTAGAAATAACCAAACAAAAGCAAAAATCCTTTTCTCGTGCTGAAAAAACAACCTTAGTTGTAGTTATGGTCATGGTGGTACTATGGCTTACGGAAAGCTGGCACGGCTTGGAGATTGCCACCGTCACCGTTATCGGTGCGCTAGTGTTAACTGCCCCAGGCATCGGTGCGATCGCTTGGAAAGATGGATTGAAAGCAGTTTCGTGGAATCTGATTATTTTTGTTGGTGCTGCTTTAGTTTTGGGAGAGGCGTTAATCGAGTCAGATGCAGCCCAATGGATTATCGATCGCCTGTTTGTAGCCAGTGGTATTGTTGGGGCTGATTCTCGCTTATTAATTTTGCTGGTATTGTCTTTAATCTCGCTTACTTCGCATATTTACATGACTTCTCATTCGGCGAGGGCAGTAGCGTTAGTACCAGCATTGTTATATCTAGGGAATAGTTTGCAATTAAATCCAGTCGCCGTTTTATTTATCAGCACAGTGGGGATGGATTATTGTCTTACTTTTCCAGTGAGTTCCAAAGCCTTGTTGATGTTTCAGGAACTAGAAGAAGAAACCTACAAACCATCGGATCTATTGCGTCTGAGTTCAGTACTACTGTTGGTTCATCTGGGATTAATTATTTTGTTTTATTACACTTACTGGAACTGGATCGGCTTGCAATTATAGGCTTATGAACTTACGCAAAAAACTCTTAACTACATTTAGTGCTTTGGCACTATTAACCTTGGCAACGGCTGGTGTAACACTTTGGGCGATCGCTAAATGGCAAGATAGCGAACAGAGGCTTCGAGCGCATTATCAGCGTAGTTTGCTGCTTCTCGGGGTTCAGTCTGCTACCTTTCGCGCTATCAAAGAATTGCCAGATGCGATTGTTGGTAATGATCCAGATGCCCGACAGGAGTTTGAAGATTTTCTTAAGCCAGCCGATGCAGACTTTAAAAGCTGGACAGCCTTGGCTGACACCGAAGCCGAACAACAACAAGTCCAACAAGTTCGTAATGCCTACGAAACTCTAATTAAGGATGCTCGCATAACTTTAGATCTTATTGACCAAAATCGACGCGATCGCGCTTTAAGATTATTAGAAGAGCAATTGGAAGGGGTAGATTTTGTCAGATTTCAAGAATTAACTCAACAGGCAATCACCAGCGATCGCCAAAATCGCCAAATTATTCAAAGTCAAACTCAAAATACCCGACAAACCGCTCAACTGGTACTAGCGATCGTCGCTTTTGGTAGTATTTCTTTGATGTTGCTTTTAGCAGCCTATTTGGCTTCAGATTTATTTGCACCTTTAAGAGAAGTAGAGCAAGCATTGAACGATGTCGCTAAAGGAAACTGGAAACACCGTCTCAATCAAGAAAGAAGTGATGAAATCGGGGCAATTAATCAAGCTTTCAATCACATGGCAGAAACTATTAGCGATCGCGATCGCTTGGCAGGTTTAACCAATTTACCAGATAATACCCATAATAATGGTAGGGGAGTAGATAATTCGGCTTGGCAAAACATACCGTCGCGGCTAACACTACATCGATTATTATTCCAGTTGCGATCGCAAGTTTTACAGCTAAACTACGATGATGGAGTTTCTTTAAGAAAACACAAGCAAGAATTAATCAATCGACTCGATTTACTTTTGCAAGCAGTAAGACGCATTACCGAATTTGGCTTTCCCTTAGATTTAAATCTTGCCCGTACTGACATTCGCTCACTACTTTACGAAGTAATAATGCGGTTTCAGTCAGAGTTAATTGAAAGAGCAATTAGCCTCGATTTAAATCTGTCTCCAGAGGTAAGCTATGCTGTCATCGATCGCCTTAAATTACGCGAGGTTTTGAGCGAACTCCTTCGTAATGCTCTATCCGCCTTACCTGAACGAGGTGGTAGCATTGGTATGCGTACTAACCTTAGCGACGATGGTACGGCATTTCTAATTGAAATAGCTGACGACGGTAAAGGTATTGAACAGCCTCTAGTTGAAAAAGTTTTTAGTTCTTCAAACACTTTATTAGATAATAATATTGGCGTAGGACTAACTTTAACCAAAGCGATCGTCGAACAGCATGGAGGTCAATTGCTCATTAACGGCGAACCAGGTAAAGGAACATACATTCGTATTGAAATTCCTTTTCAGTGATATACTTCCATCGCCTCCGCTATTCAAAAATATTACTGTGGTATTGATATCAAAAGGTTCAAAGGAAAAATAAACTCCAAGAGATTGCAGCTTATGGCTTAGAGCTTATAGCTAACCTAACCGTTAAATTGTCGTAACCCGAACTCACGTAAATTAGTCAAATTTTAACCCCCAACGCGGAATTCAATCACGTCTCCCTCTTGGACAACATAATCTTTACCCTCTAAACGCAACAAGCCTTTTTCTCTGGCTGCATTTTTAGAACCTGTAGTAATTAAATCATCGTAGCTAATGGTTTCTGCCTTAATGAATTTCTTTTCAAAATCGGTATGAATTACGGCTGCTGCTTGGGGTGCTTTCATACCTGCGGTAATTGTCCAGGCGCGGGTTTCTTGCTCTCCTGTAGTTAGATAGGTACGCAAACCTAAAAGATCGTAGGTAGCGCGAATTAGAGATTTTAAACCCCCTTCCTCTACTCCCAAGGCTTCGAGAAAGTCTGCGGTTTCCTCTGGCGAAAGCTCGACTAATTCAGACTCTACCTGAGCCGAAACCACTACTACCTTAGCTGCTTCATCCTTAACAAATTCGCGAACTGATTCTACCCATTCATTGCCTGTCGCCAAATCATCTTCAGAGACATTAGTGGCATAAATAATTGGCTTGTTGCTTAATAATCCTAATGATTTAATCATCAGTAGATCATCTTCCGTTAAATCCATGCTGCGGACAGATCGACCATCATTGAGAACTTCACTAATTTTCTCTAGCAGGGCAACTTCTGCTTGAGCCTGGGGATCATTTTTGGCGCTTTTACGCTGTCTGGCAATGCGTTTTTCTACCTGCGCCAGATCCGCCAGAATCAGCTCCAAATTAATGATTTCAATATCTCTGACAGGATCTACCGAGCCAGCAACGTGAATAATATCGTCATCCTCAAAGCAGCGTACCATGTGAACGATCGCATCTACTTCCCGAATATTAGCGAGAAACTGATTACCTAATCCCTCTCCTTTACTAGCTCCTTTGACCAATCCAGCAATATCCACAAACTCAATTCTGGTGGGGACTAATTTTTGTGAGCTAGAGAGTTTAGACAGTACCTCTAGTCGATGGTCAGGGACAGATACCACCCCCACATTGGGTTCAATGGTGCAAAAAGGAAAATTGGCAGCATCAGCCTTAGCATTGGCTACCAAGGCATTAAACATTGTAGATTTACCCACGTTGGGTAATCCGACGATTCCTGCTCTTAACATGACGGCTTATATTAGCTTTTAGGTTCAGTTTGCCAATTTTACTGCATTGGAACTAGATAACTCAAACATATAGCCTCGTCCCCAGACAGTTTTAATATAGTCTCCGTTCCCGTCGCCAATCTTTTTACGTATTCGCCCAATGTGAATATCTACTTTGCGATCGTCTCCTGCATAATTTTCATTTTGCCAAATAGCGGAAATTAATTCTGCGCGATCCCAGACTCGATTAGGATTATTAGCTAGGAAATACAACAGATCAAATTCTAGCGCCGTTAGAGAAACAAGGCGATCGTTTAGTAGAACTTGTCGGCGATAAAAGTCAATTTTTAAATTATCTAATGAGATGGATTTTTTATTGGTGAAAGATACCAGGTTATTGTTGCCTCTTCTTAATAAGGCTGAAATTCTTGCTTGGAGAATTTGGAGGTCAAAAGGTTTAGTAATATAATCATCTGCTCCCCTAGAAAAAGCTTCTAAAATATAGTTATTATCAGTCATCGAACTGAGCATGATAATCATCACACCAGTCTGGCGCATTTCTTCACACAGATTAAGTCCCGTATCATCTGGTAAATTGATATCAGAAATAATTAAGTTGGGTTGAAATTTAGGAATTATTTTTCTAGCTGTAGCACAGTCTGTAACAGCTTCTGTGGTGTAACCATTGTAGTTAAGAAAACGACCAATTAAATGATGTAAAGTCAGATCATCATCAATAATTAAAATCTTTTTTTTTGAATCTGCCAAATTATAATAATTTTTTAATAAATACACTTAGAGCAACCAGAGTTGTTTATTTGTGACTTTTAAACAATATCAGAGTAATTACTGACAAATCGACCGTAATTATCTTTTTTTACCTAAACTTTATCTAAAAAATAGTCTGTATGAAGTTAGGATTAAACCTAGTTTATAGAGTGTTTTAATTAAAATTCAATTAGATATTTATAACTAAATAAAGTACTTGGGCTAAAAGTAGAATGACCGAAGATTTTCTCGAAACACCTTTGTTAGATGCATTAAGCCAGTCAGCACGCAGAAAACAGGCTGCTTTTTATGCCCCAGGACATAAACAGGGCAAGGGAGTTAGCCAAAATATAAGCGACTTAATCGGGAAGCAAGTTTTTCAAGCCGATTTACCAGAGTTGCCAGAATTAGATAACTTATTTGCTCCAGAAGGCGCGATCGCGGAAGCTCAAGCATTAGCAGCTCAAACTTTTGGCGCGACTAAAACCTGGTTTTTAATCAATGGTTCAACTTCGGGAATTATCGCAGCAATTCTAGCTACCTGTGGCATGGGAGAGAAGATCATTTTGCCAAGAAACATTCATCAATCGGCGATCGCTGGCTTAATTCTTTCTGGAGCAATCCCCATTTTTATCAATCCTGAATACGATCCTCAAGAGGGATTAGCCTATAACGTCACTCCAGCAGCGGTTAAACAGGCATTAGAGCAGCATCCCGAGACTAAGGCAGTGATGATGTTGCATCCGAATTATCAGGGGGTGTGTGGTGATTTAAAGGCGATCGCCGAGCTGACTCATAGTTATCAGATCCCTTTGTTGGTCGATGAAGCACACGGCGCACACTTTGCCTTTCATGATGATTTACCTCCCTCGGCGATGAGTGTTGGGGCAGATTTGACGGTGCAGTCTACCCATAAAACCTTAAGTGCCATGACTCAATCATCGATGCTGCATCTCCAGGGAAATCGCGTCTGTAGCCAGAGAATTAGTCAAGCTTTACAGCTAGTGCAATCTACTAGTCCTAGTTACCTGCTGCTGGCGTCTTTAGATGCTGCTAGACAACAGATGGCAACCGCAGGAAAGGAATTAATGAGCCAGGCGATCGCTCTTGCCAACGAAGCCAGTCATAAAATAGCCCAAATTCCCCACTTATCTGTCTTAAATCCTCAAATACAACCAGGCTGTAAAGATTTCGATCCTACGCGACTCACAATTAATGTCTCGCAACTAGGCATAACAGGCTTTGAAGCAGACGAAATATTACACCAAGACCTAGGCGTTACCTGCGAATTGCCTCTATTACAACATTTGACTTTTATTATTTCTTTGGGCAACACTTCAGAAGATATTCAAACCTTGATTCAAGCTTGTAAAACTCTCAGCTCATCCCCTACTCCCGTACGGGCGAACGGCCGTTCGCCCCTACTTCCCCTACCCTATATTGCCAAAATTTCTCCTCGACAAGCGTACTTTATGTCAACTGAAACTGTATCAATTGACCAAGCAAGCGATCGCTTTTGTGGTGAGCTAATTTGCCCCTATCCTCCAGGAATTCCTCTCTTAATGCCAGGGGAAATAATTACTCCAGGAGTAATTAAGTATTTAAAGCAGCTGATAGCTGCGGGGGCAACTATTACAGGGTGTAAAGATCCGAGTCTCCAGACCATTGAGACGCTTAAATAAGATAATCAATCTGCTTTTAAAATTTAGCCAAATTTAAATTTCAGTAATTATAATCAACTATGCTCTGGCCTTATAAAACTCCAGGAATTCCCGATCAACTGTTTGAACGTCTACCAGGAATTCCCCTCAGCAAAAGAGAGGTGCGAGTCCTAATTCTCTCCTCCCTAAGAATGAAGCCAGATTCAGTATTCTGGGACATTGGCGCGGGGACAGGGACGATCCCTGTCGAAATCGGTTTACTTTGTCCTGAAGGCAAGATTGTAGCGATTGAACGAGATGAAGAAGTGGCAAAACTAATTAAGCGTAATTGCGATCGCTTTGGGGTCAATAACGTCGAGGTGATTCAAGGCAGTGCGCCAGAATGTTTGGCTGCAATTAAACCTCAACCAAATTTAGTTTGTCTCGAAGGTGGTAAGCCAATTAAAGATATTTTAAAACAAACCTGGAAATATCTTCAGCCAGAAGGACGGATTGTTGCTACTGTTAGTAACTTAGAGAACTTATATATTATCTCCGAAGGTTTATCTGAACTTCAGGCAAGAAATATAGAAGTAGTTCAATCAGCAGTTAACCGTTTAGAAACTAGAGGCATTCATCAAACTTTTGCAGCGGTAAATCCGATGTTTATTCTCAGCGGGGAAAAATTGTAGGTTACGATGATCGTTATTTTCTTAACAAATAATTGCTAGGACTTAATCCAGTAATTTGTTAATCTTTCATAAAGGTTTCGTTAAACTTAATTCTCCATTCTAAATTTAGCGTTTGTAGCAGCAACGCATTATGCCCTTGTCTCGTATAGTTAGTTCAGTAGTTGCGATCGCCCTAGCCTTGGGCATGATTATTCTTGGAGGATGGTACTTTACTCTGGGTATCGGTATTTTGATTGTCTTAGCCCAGCGAGAATATTTTCGCTTAGTCCGCGCCAAAGGGGTTGAACCCGCAGGCAAAACGACTTTAATTGTCTCTGTACTCCTATTACTCAGCGCTACCGTCGCTCCCAACGTTACGGATGCCATCTTCTGTCTGGGGGGAACAATTATTTGTTTTTATCTGTTATTCCAACCAAAAATTGCGACTATTGCCGACATTGCTAGTTCCATTTTAGGACTATTCTATACAGGCTATCTGCCAACTTTTTGGGTTCGTTTGCGAGTTAATCTGCCTAATAGTAATAATGCCAGTAATTTACCTTTAAATGGTTACTGGCCAGACTCTTGGCTTAACCCCAGTCAATTTCCCACTGCCCTAACTCTAACTTTTTTAGTCATGGCTTGCATCTGGGCGGCAGACATTGGCGCATATACTATGGGCAAAAATTTTGGTCGGACTAGATTATCGGATATTAGTCCGAAAAAGACGGTTGAGGGAGCAGTATTTGGCATCCTGGGCAGCTTAATTGTCGCTGAATTAGGAGCGTGGTATTTCCATTTTCCTGCCTGGCAGATTAGTGGCGTGATGCTGGGTATATTAATTGGTATTACTAGCTTACTCGGAGATCTGACCGAATCGATGATGAAACGAGATGCTGGAGTCAAGGATTCTGGGCAATTAATTCCTGGACATGGAGGTATTTTAGACCGCACCGATAGTTATGTATTTACTGCTCCTTTGGTTTATTATTTCTTCACTTTATTACTGCCCTTATTTACAGTTTGAATAATTTTTAGTTCTTAAACTGTAATTTTCTTAAAGTTTTAATTTTTGATTTTTAGGAAAAAAAGAAATATTATTTATGGTTAAGCAATATCTTAACTTTCAAACCATTGTTTCCTATGTTACAGCAAAATAAATTGCCCATGGGGCTATTACTACAGCAAGCTGGGTTAATTTCTCGTGAACAGCTACAAGAAGCGTTGGAACTTCAGGCAAAATATACGCAAATGAAGTTGGGGGAAATTTTAACGCTACAACAGGGGATCAAAATCAAAACTATCGATTTTTTTGTGGATAAATGGCAAGAAACTATCGAGCAGGGTCAAATATTTCCGCTGGGTTATTATCTGCAAAAAGCATATTTATTGAACCAGGAGCAAATTAAAGTCATACTTCAAGAACAAAAAAATAATCAGCAAAAATTTGGTACTCTTGCCGTACAAAAAGGCTGGGTTAAACAGGACACAATTAACTTTTTTCTGGATAACTTATCTTCTAAATCACCCCAGATTATGTCTTTAAATACTTTAGAAGAATATAATCGAGAAAAGTTATATTTAGAATTAAAATATGACGACCATACGTTGATTTTAAGTCGCATTTTAGCTTGGACTGGCGGTATTCCTTATCTAACTAAAATTATTGCTCAGGTATTTGCTAAGTCTGATTTTAATATTCCTCAAGGGAAAGAAATTAATACAGTCGATCGCTTTATTGAAGTAACACTAATTAAAAAATGGCAGACCAGTAAGTCAGCAAGATTAATTAGAGCAATCAACCAGAGTTTACTCAATAATTTTCGCTGCGATTCTAGCCTATTGCTGAAAGAATATCGAGATATTTTAATTTCAGGTAGTAAAAAATATCTAGGGAATAAAGAACAAAAAGAATTACTCTTATTAGGTTTGATTATTCAAGAAAATGAGCAGGTAAAAGTTAGCAATAAAATTTATGAGCATGTTTTTAATCAAGAATTTATTGCCAATGAATTAGAGAAAAGACAGCTAAAAGCTACTAATACAATTAATTTTGATAATTCTAACCCAGTCAAATCAACCAGCTCAATTATTGAATACAATCCTCAGATTTCCTTAAAAAAATCAGTTTCCCTGTTTACGCAGGCTGATACTAAAGTCAAGCCTAATTCTGTCCCCAAACAGACTATAACTATTCCAGCTCCATTGACTAAAATAACTTCCCTGGCAGCTTGTGTCGCGATCGCCTCGCTGATCGCGATCGCCTCGCTGATTCCTTTATTTTTAACTCTTAATAATTATTTCTCACCCTCCAAAACAGAAAAAGTAACGGCTAATTCTATCTGGAAAGCTAATCAACTCCAACAATTTTGTCGGGAATTAGATTTTGCAGATTCTCAGTCTTTGTCTTTTTTAAGCCTGATCTCCAAATTGGAAACAAATCAACAACTGTTAAATAACTTTCCTGCTAACTGCAACGTCGCCCTCGATCACCTGAGACTATTAGCAGCACCCCAATTAGGTAAGGATAATCGAATTTTAGAGGCGATTCGCCATCTCTGCAACGTACCTGCTGATTCAGAAATGTTGATTGATGCGGAAATCTGGCTCAAGCGCTGGTATGATTCGGCTAGCTGGGGTAAAGAGACTAAATTATATATCGAAGAAATTAATCGGCATGAAAATAAAAGCTGTCCCGCTGCGCATTTTACTGAGTATTAAGGGTTGAAATAGGAAATAGGAAGTAGGAAGAATGTTAATCCTTAGCAGCACAACAGATACGGCGATCGATCGCCTTTGGAGTTTAGTCTCTGGAGTTTTATTATTAAATAGCGAAACTTTTAAATCGATTAACAACTTACCTTTGGGTTTAATTGCCAGTATTTTAGTTGTTTTGTTAGCTGGCTTATCGCAAACTTTTGGTCAAAGTGTAATGCTGTTTATCAATCGAGTGCGTCCTTTACGGTTTTTGCTCTCAGTGGCGATCGCTGCTGTCTTATTCGTCTTTAACTACAATTTTTGGGTTTTTAGTACTTGGCTAGTAGCGGGGTGGTTATTTGGCGTCGATCTGCCGTTGATAGAAGTGATCAAAACATTAGGCTTTAGCTATGCACCTTTGTTACTCGGTTTTTTGATCGTAATTCCTTATTTTGGGATGCCAATTTTAGTCGTGCTGTCAATTTGGACTTTATTGGCGATCGCTAATGGTTTAGGCGCAATTTCTAATTTAAGTATCTGGCAAGCTTTTGAATGTTGTTTAGGTGGATGGTTGGCGCTGCAATTATCTCAGCGGGTTTTGGGAAAAGCGATCGCACGGATTACCAGCAGGATAGTTGACTGGGTGGCGGGGGTAGAATTAGTTACTGAACCCGACTATCTCGAACAGATGCTTTATAGTGGCTTGCCGATCCCTCCTCAGAGAACAGATATTCCTGACTTGTTGTAAGTAGGAAATAAGAAGTAGGAAATAGGAAATAGGAAGTAGCAAGTAACAAGTAACAAGTAACAAGTAACAAGTAGGAATTTGATAGCTATAAGCTAATTTAAATTAAGCGTATAAATATAGCAATGTTAAACAATGTTAGGACGTTTTTTACTACTACCTACTACCTACTAACTACTACCCATTTGCGAAGCTTATCCTTTAGGACTACCTATGAAGCCGATCACCCTAATTGTCTATCGCTAATTTTGTACGGCTATATAATTCCATGTTTAAACGAGTAGCATTTATCTTACTGGCATTAAGTATAGTTGCCTTGTTGTCTCCAGCAAATGCTTGGTGGATAGAGTGGTACGCGATGATCGAAAATCAATTAGTCAATTTACTAATTGATAGTGGACGGATTATTGGGATTTCTCTAGTGCTGGCGGGTTTATTAGCGCCGTTTGAAGCTCTCGGCTGGTGGGCAGGATGGTATGGTGGTAAACGAGAAATCTCTTTTAAACCTACTCAAGCCACTCTCGGCAAGGTAACTGCTGCACCTCATTACATAGTTTATCTAGACGGAATTGGTAAAAGCTCATTTAAATATTCCCTTCGTAGTGGAAGATTTTTACAAAGGTTACAAGAATCTTTGCCCAGCGATCGCATTTTGATTGATAACATTATTCCCTACTCTGTAATTAATCTGCCTTTAACCCTTAATCGCCCTTTAGCTAAGTTTTGGCTTTGGATTGAACGGAGGACTAATTTGGGATTCTTAGTCTTACTCCGTAATATGTTTCAGGTGGCGGTATCGGTTGATAGTCGCTATGGGCCAATCTACAATCGTGGTACGGCAGAAATAATTATTGACCGCTTGTTGACTAATGGTTATCAACCTGGAAGTGGTGCTTTAATCACTCTAATTGGTTATAGCGGTGGGGGACAAATATCTTTAGGGGCAGTGCCTTATATTAAAAGAGTATTAGCTGCACCAATAGAAGTAATTTCTCTAGCAGGAGTGATTAGTGGCAATAATGAGGTGGTTCAGGTAGAACATCTTTATCATTTAGTCGGGGAAAAAGATCGAGTCGCCAATTTTACTCCTTGTTTATTTCCTCGTCGCTGGTCAATTATTACTTGGTCAAATTGGAATCTGGCTAAAAGTCGAGGTGAAATCAGCTTTATTTCCTTGGGCAAAGTCGGACATGACTCTAAAAATGGTCCTTTAGATGAAAATGCGCTCTTTCCTGATGGTAGCAACCATTTAGCCAGAACTATAGAAATCATTCTCCGCATCCTCACTCGCGTCGATGGTTACGAACCCTATCCTGCTGCTGTTGCCGATTACTCAGCAAAATCTAAGCGAGTAGTTAGCGACTATGAAAATTACGTTCAAGCTAAATTTAATCGACCAGACTTTTATCCGATTCAACAATCATCTTCTGCTCATTATCTCCCTGTAGCCGAATGGATCGGACGTTTAATCTTGCCTGACGTTACCGAACGTTCTCAGGTTGGTGGAGTTTATTTAGAAGTGCATCATGCACCACAACTAGACTTAATTGGTAAAAAAGTATACTTACGCTGGAGCGATCGCCCTGATATCCAGGCTTATGTCAATCAAGTCAAAATTAGGATTGATTTTTCTCAACAGGCTTATCAAAGTATTAACCAAGGAATAATTCATCCCACGCGCTTAAATCATTGGCGACAGGTACAGGCGCTGGAATCTTTGGCTGGTGCTAGACCAAATGATGATGTGATAGTTGCCTTGACTTCGGTAGAGGTAGTTAGAGAACCTCAGCTTATTTTATCTATCAGCCGTGAACCGATTTTAATTACGGGTAGATATTACGCCTTAGTCAGCTTTACTGAATTATTTCCCACTGACTGCGCCCTAGTGCGTCACTACAATCACCATTCTGGGCAGTTTGATGGCAAAGAAGATCTAGTTTATCTTCCCCCAGTAGTGCCAGATCGCAACGGAGTATTACCTGCTACCGCCAATAAAATTACGGAGTCTCCTTTAAATCAAACAGGCTGGTATATTTATGGGGCAAAAAATGAACAGGGTATATTTACCGTACAGGCGATCGCTCCTCGCGCTTTATTCCAACTACAGCCTGCTAAAATTATTTCTGGATTACAAAAAACTACCGACTACATTCACAACCAATATTGGCAGGGTGTAAAACAAAAAAAAGGTCAGATTGATTCGATTCTCCTGAACCCTGGTAACTTATCAGACACCGAATTAATTAATTCTTATCAAGAAGGCGATCGCCTGTTAGTTCTTCATACTTATGGCGGTATTGGTGGTAAAAAGCAAGAATTTGCGCCTTTAGGTCTCTTTTTCGGTCATTTTGCCTTTGGTCTGGCTAGAGTTGTCCGCGAACCACTTACCCAAGAATTACGCTTTAAGATCGGCTATGGTCAGGTATATACCCAAAACACCACGGGAATTATTGCAGGTAGTTTGGACTGGAGTAATTTTATCGGCGATCGCCAATTTGGTTGGCTAGGTAGTCGTCCCATTACCGATATCATCGTCAAGCTGGATGTCTTGGACGAATATAACTTTGATGGCTTACGCCGTTTTCCCCTCAATGCTTTAGCCTATCAATTAGACCGTATGATGGCGCGTTATCGCACTGGAGACGGTACTGGGGCTACATTTGTTGGCCCTGCGAACTCCTGCGTACAAGATTCCTGTCAGGCTCTATATCAAGCAATTAATATGACTCTAACCGAAATTGAGCATAACCCTCAAATTAAAGCCTGGATTACAGCTAACCCCGAACATCCCCAAACCCAAAGACTACAGCGTTTAGTAGCTTTAAACAAAGCCATTGAAGACGGACTAATCACTTGGCAAACTCGTGCAGATTGGGTCGATCCCTATCAATCCTTAATTGGTACCCGTTTAGCAGATAGTCCTGTAACTACTGTAGTTAATGCTTTAACTAGCTGGCGATCGCTTTTACCTCGTTTAGCCAACGACAGCCTAGCAGAAATCTTCCTCAATCATGGTGCGAGTTTATGGCTATTGCAAACTTATCAAGTAGGAGGTTGGGATCGAGATATAGAACCAATAGCGCCAACGAAATTATGGATTTAATTCCTAAGCGATTCGATCGCACCTGCTAATTTACTCTAGAGTTTTTACATTTAACTTCCCTTAAGTCTTCTAAAATACTGGAAAGTGCGATCGCCCGAGCAAAACCCACGTTGCGGGAAGGAAACAGAACTCTATAACCATTAGATAATTTATGAATGATTATCAACTTAAAAATCTAGAACGCATTACTTTCAATCCCCAAATCATGGCAGGACAGGCTTGTATTCGCGGAATGCGAATTCCCGTATCTTTGCTCGTTAATTTAGTGGCTAATGGTAAGCCTTTTGAAGAGATTTTAGAAGAATATCCAGACTTGGAATTGGATGATATCAAGCAATCTTTACAGTATGCAGCTTTACTGACGCGATAAACCGTCTATCCTTTCCCTACTAATGCCTAGATAAAGATGAAATTTTTGGCAGATATGGGCATTTCTTTGCGTACCGTAGAATGATTGCGCGAACTCGGTCACGATGTTTTTCATCTAAGGGATAGGGGATTACAAAAGTTACCAGATGATAAAATTCTCGCTTTAGCTCAAGTCGAGCAACGAATTATTTTGACTATAGATTTGGATTTTGCTCAACTATTAGCCGTTAGTAAACAATCTCTACCCAGTGTAATTCTATTTAGGTTGGGTAATGAAAACTATAATGAAATCAATCAACGGCTAATTGAGGTCTTGAAGAATTGTCAACAGGAGCTAGAAACAGGGGCAATCGTCTCTGTAAATAATGAAACTTTTAGAGTGAAAAAATTACCAATATAAGCAATCTCAAAACGAAGCTGAAAGTATGGCTTTTTGTCGCTGTTATGCCAGAATTATGGATTTAATTTCTAATAAAGAGGAAACTTAAATTATGCGAATTTTATTTGAAGCGATCGCAGATAATAAACGCAAGCTATTAGTATAGGGTGATTAAGTATGACCGCTCCTTATACTGGAGGATGTCAATGTGGGCAAATTCGATATGAAATCCAAGCTGAACCTTTGACACTGTATGCTTGTCATTGTAAAGAATGTCAAAAGCAATCTTCTAGTGCATTTGGGATGTCTATGCCCGTTCCCCGCGATGCAGTTGTTATTCTCCAAGGACAACCGAAACAATGGAAGCGACTCCCAATTTATTTGTCTTACTTCCAGCACTTTGGGGGCTGACGCAATATTTTAAAAAACTGATTGCTGAGCGTCGGCTCAAACCCCAGGATGACTTGACCACAGCCTTAGTGAAAGCACAAGAAAATGACGATCGCCTAACCGACGATGAAATTCTCGCCACGCTGTTTTTACTTTTAAGTGCGGGTCATGAAACTACGGTAAATTTAATTGCCAGTGGGACGTTAGCCTTATTGGAACAGCCAGAACAATTAGCCCAGTTACGGCAAACGCCAGACCTAATCGAACCCGCGATCGAAGAACTATTGCGTTTTGTCTGTCCAGCGGAAACAGCTACTGAGCGATATGCTCGTGAAGATATTGCGATCGCAGGTACAACTATTCCCAAGGGCGAACTAGTTTTGGCTGTGATTGGCTCAGCAAATCGCGATGCTAACTTTTGTGACAACCCCGATCTACTGGACTTCACCCGCGAGAAGAATAATCACGTAGCCTTTGGGCATGGTGCGCATTACTGTCTGGGTGCGCCTCTAACACGACTGGAGGGACAAATCGCCATTAATACCCTCGTTCAGCGTATGCCTGATTTGCGCCTGAGCATTGCTCCAAATCAACTACAATGGCGAGGCGGTTTAATTTTGCGTGGATTGAAGACATTACCAGTATCTTTTTAGATAATTGCCAGTTCTTAATTCTTTATTGCTTATGAGAGTAAGAGTATCCCGCGCGATCGCCTTCTGTAAAATAAGATTGCACCTAACTAGAACTAATTTATTAATCTTGGTTTAATAGTTCACTGACAGTAACGATACGATAGCCTCTTTGTCTCAAGTCTTTTAAAATACTTTTTAAGGCGATCGCCGTATTTTTGGCGACCTTCAGCGAGTTAGCATGAAAGACTAAAATTGCCCCAGGAAAAATCATTTGTTTGGTATACATTGCCGTTAACCAGGGATGATTAGTTAAATCAAAAGTATCAAAGGGGATCATGGAAGCGAGAACTAATTTAAGGTCGTAACTTTCCTTAGCGGTTAAGTTAGCGATCGCTTGCACCATAGTCTGATTATAAAAACCTCTCCCTGGACGATACCAACGAATATCTCTTCCTGTAAGGTCTAATAGTCGATCGTGTGCTTCTTTAAGCTGCTGCTCAAACTGTTGAGGCGTTAATAAGGCATGAGTTTCGTCGATTACTCCATGATTGGCTATTTCGTGACCTTGAGCCATAATTTCCGAGATAATTGCTGAATCAGGACTAAGATGGCTGCTAATGATGAAAAATGTCGCTTTAGCTGGCTCTAAGTGAGCGTATTCTTGATTGTGTTGGGCGATCGCTTCTAAAATCAATTTAGTGCCACAATCTCCTCGATCTTGGGGACAAGGTGCATCATCAATCGTTAATGCCACTATTTTTTCTGTCGTCTGGTGATAAAAAATTGCATCAGGAAATAGCTGCGCCACACCGTTGACCAATTCCTGAGATAATTTTTTCATAGTTGATAATCAAAAATTCAGATAATTTAATTAGTCTATGATTATTTTCAGGTTACGCACCGTGCCTGTTTCTGATCCGAACTCAGGTTATAATTAAAAACTCTGAGGTGCAGACAAAAATCGCCACATCAAAATTAATCGATTATAGGAGAATTTAAGTAAAACAATGGCAAAGCGCGTATCCGTAGTTTTGAATCAAAGTGTCAGTAAATTAGGCAGCGATGGAGATCTAGTCGACGTTGCTCCTGGTTTTGCTCGTAATTATCTAATTCCTCAAGGTTTAGCCAGCATTGCTACTAAAGGAATTATTCAGCAGGTAGAAGTCAGAAGAGAGAAAGAAAGACAAATCAAACTAGCTGAAAAACAGGCAGCCGAAAACAAAAAAGTTGCTTTCAAAACCATTGGCAAATTGACGATTCGCAAGCAGGTTGGGGAAGAAAACGCCATTTTTGGTACTGTAACCACCCAAGAAATAGCAGACGTAATTAAAGAGCAAGCGGGAATTGAAGTCGATCGTCGAGGAATTGAAGTTCCTGATGTTAGCAAGACTGGAAACTATCAAGCAGAAGTCAAACTACACCCCGAAGTAAGCGCTACAGTTGATTTCCAAGTAATTCCTTTGTAGAAAATAGCTGCAAGAACTAGCAATCGGTAATTTAGGTAATTTAATAACTAGCAACTGGAGATTGAGAAGTAATTATTTTCTTAGCCTCCATTTTTATTACCTCCAAGATCATTAGTAATCAGTAATCAGTAATCAATTTCCCATGTTTTGTTCTGCTCAAATAACTCCGTTGCATCCTTTTGGGATAAGGGTTTAGCAAAATAATAACCTTGTCCGTATTCACAATTAAACTGATGTAAAAGATCTCGCTCAACTTTAGTTTCAATGCCTTCAGCAATCACATCCATCCCCAATCTGTGAGCCAAGATCACAATGGTGTTGACAATATCTTGATTCTTAACTCCTTGATTCATATTACTGACAAAAGAGCGGTCTATTTTCAAAGTATCTGTCGGAAAAAGATGCAGATAATTAAAAGAAGAATAGCCTGTGCCAAAATCATCCATGCTAATTTTGATATCGAGTTTTTTTAGCTCGTGGAGTAGTTCGATCGTATTGTTGACATCATCCATCACCATGCTTTCCGTGATTTCGAGCTTAAGATTTGCCCCACCTAATCCTGTGGTGATTAATGTTTCTTGGACTTGGGCAATCAAATTTGCCTGAGCAAACTGTCTACTAGAAAGATTAACGCTCATCACCACCGATTCTGCATGAGGAAACTGTTCTCGCCATTGCTGCATCTGATGACAGGCGGTGGTCAAAATCCACTCTCCCATCGGTACAATCAAACCTGTTTCTTCGGCAACGGGGATAAATGCTCCAGGAGAAACAAAACCACGAGTCGGTGACTGCCAGCGGACTAAAGCTTCAAATCCCTTAATCATGCCCGTTTTTAAGCAAATTATCGGTTGATAGTGAAGTTCAAACTCTTGCTTGTTGATGGCTTGGTTTAAATCAGCTTCCAATTCCAGTCGCTTCAAAGCCTGTTGATGCATGTTAGTGGTAAATACTTCATGCCGTCTTTTACCCGATATTTTTGCCTTATACATAGCAGCGTGGGAAGCTTGTAATAACTCTTCTGGCTGAAAGTCTTCTCCCAAGGGACTAAAGGCTAAACCAATGCTGACACAAGTAAAAATTTCTTGTTCTTTGAGTTTATAAGGCAAAGCGATCGCTCGATCTAACTTGTTGGCAGTTTCAATCGCTTCTGTGGTGTATCGGTCAGTTTTAATCGCGATCGCAAATTCATCAGCACCAACCCTTGCTAAAATTGTCTTGGAATGTAAATTTTCTTGCAATCTTTGAGCTGTTTCGAGTAGAATGCGATCGCCCGCTTGATATCCTAAACCATCATTAATTAACTTAAAACGATCTAAGTCTAGACATAAAATCCCAATAAAACCAGGAGACTTGTCCTTGTCCTTGCGCTTAATTTTCTTTAGTTGTTTAGCAAATAAACTGCGATTCGGCAATCCTGTTAAAGAATCGTAAAAAAGATTATAAAGTGCTTTATAACCTAAAACACTGGCGATCGTTACAGTTAAACTAATTGCTGCTGGCATCAAGGGAATCCAGCCTGCCAAAGTAAAGGCGACAAAACAAATAATAATTAAACTGCCAACACCAGCGATTCCCCCCATAATAATTGCTACTGGGTGTTTTAATCTCCAGGCGATCGCCACCGCTACGATTGACCAACCCCAAACCCAAACTCCTTCAACCCATTCTGACCAAAACCAAAATAGGGTAGCATCATCCAAAACGATGCTTAAAATTTGACTGGTCATTTGAGCATGAGCTACCACTCCTGGCATTAAGCTTTCAGAGCCTTGGTTATAGGGTGTGGATAAAATGTCTTTGACACTGGGGGAAGTAGCACCAATTAAGACTATCTTGTTTTTAATTAAGCTAGGGGCAACTTTGCCTGCCAAGACTTCATTTAAAGTAACCCGTTGAGCAATATTGGGTGATTGATAATCGAGCAGAATTTGTTGACCTGCGGTTTCGGCATCTTTTAGCTGATATCCGCCTGAATTTGGCTTTAAATCGGGAAATTTTGCCTCTCCAATCTGAAGATAATCATCACCAACCTGAAACTTAAGTTGACGTTCCTCCAAATATTTAAGACTCAAGCGCAGTGAAAAAGAATACATTTCCTCAACTTCTGCTGAACCAAACTGAACATACATTAAGTTGCGACGTAAAACATCATCTTCTACATCAGCCACAATATCGTTAAAACCTATTTGTTCTGAGCGTACTCCAGGGGGTGCTGAAACACCATTTTCTCCATGACCAATTAATTGAATTACAACCACATTATCTTTTTGTAATTCCTGTCTCAGGGCATTTGTACCAGGGGGATAAGCTACTTCGCGATATAGATCGAATCCAATCGCTTTAGGTTGATGCTGCTGTAATTTTCTTAATAGTTGAGCAATCACCCAATCTTTAATCGGATAATTATTATATTTTTCTATATCTTTATCCGTAATTTCTACTATTAATAACCGAGAATCAGTTTGATTCTCATTGTGTAGATTGACCATACAATCATATGCCAACAATTCTAAAGCCTGTAACGCACCTAAACGCCGAACTCCCATTACTATAACTGTAATTAAAATAGTTAAGAGAAATAGAGAAGATCTATATGTGTTCAGCCAATTATTAGCTTGATTAAAATTCAAGTGTTTATCTTTTAGGCTATTAAAGCTAAATTTCATAAAGATATTTTAGGTTAAAATAATTATTTTGCTTATGTATTTTTACTTAAAAAAATCTTTGGTTATCAGCAAATTAAGTAATAATATTGATTTTTTATTATTGAAAACTAAGATTCAAATCAAGTATAAATTAGTTTTGCCGACATGGTGTTATAGATTGACTATAGTTAAACTAGCAAATGTAAAAATGATAATTATCTTGTTAATAAATAAATCAATAAATAATGTTTAACATTAAATATATACCCACTCAATTGATGAGATTATTTAGCTTAGCTTTGGTTTTAAACCTAATTTGCTTAGGATTAGCTAACTCTGTCACAGCAGAACAAAAATCAGAAAAAACTAGGACAGCAGATTTTGGCTTACCAACTCATCGTCGAGATGGAGGTAGTAGAGGTAGTCAAGATAGTTGCGTTGTCAATGCCGAAACCCAAAACTTAATGGCGTTAATTCCGCAAAAGAATGTGGGTAAGAATGCTTCTGCTTCGCCCAAGCTATTTTTCTATGTTCCAGAGCTTAAAAAGCCTAGTACCCTAGAGTTTGTTTTACGCAATAAACAAGACCAACTGATATACGAAACTTTTCTCTCGACTGAGGGTAATGGTATTATCAGCATTGAAGTTCCTGCTGGGGTGAAGTCTAATTTGCTGGAAACAGATCAAAACTACCATTGGTATTTATCAATGATCTGTAATCATCAACAGCGTTCTCGTGACATTGTAGTTGAAGGATGGATGCACCAAGGAAGACTCGATCTGGCTACTCAAACGCAGTTAAATAAAGCAAGTTCGCTAGAAAAAGCCGAAGTTTACCGCCAACAAGGTTTTTGGTTCGACGCTTTATCGGCATTGACTGAAAATCCAGATTCTGTAGCAGAGGAAACTATGATGCGTCAAAAATGGTCTGAAATGTTAGTTTCTGTTGGTTTAGAAACCTTAGCATCCAAGCCTTTTATTAAAACAAAATTAATTGAAAATCCGTAGAAATCTCTACCAATTAACTAAAACAAGACAATACCAAATACCGTTTTGCGCTAATTTGATTAATAATGCAAAAATATTATTTCCCCTGATTTATTAATGTTTCCCAGCTACATACCAGCCGAAGCTAGCAATTTAACTGAAGCTCAATCGATCGCTTTAACAAAACAAATTAAACAAGTAGCTATTCCTACACCATTAAGCAAGGAAGATGTGGCAACTACCTATGTTCATCAAGGAACTGGGGGTACACCTATTTTGCTCATTCATGGCTTTGATAGCTCTTTACTAGAGTTTCGTCGTCTCTTGCCTATTCTCGCAGCGCAACAGTCAACCTATGCAGTAGATCTGCTGGGATTCGGTTTTACTCAGCGGAATTTAGAGATTTCACTGAACTCAGAAAATATTAAAACTCATTTATATTGTTTTTGGCAAACTGTAATTCAGCAGCCTGTAATTATAGTAGGTGCTTCGATGGGTGGTGCAGCAGCGATTGATTTTACGCTCAATTATCCCGACGCAGTAGAGAAGCTGGTTTTGCTAGATAGTGCAGGTTTAGCCAAGCAACCCGCCATTGGTAAGTTCATGTTTTCTCCTATCGATACATTTGCCACGGAGTTTCTGCGTAATCCCAAGATTCGTCAAAGCATTAGTCGCTCTGCTTATTTCGATCGAAGTTTGGCTAGTTTAGATGCTCAAGTCTGTGCTGCACTGCATTTAAAGTGTTTCAATTGGCACAAGTCTCTAATTGCCTTTACTAAAAGTGGTGGTTATGGATCTCTAATTGACAAAATTTCCACCATCCAACAGCCTACCCTAATTATCTGGGGCAGACAGGACAAAATCTTAGGCATTAAAGATGCTGTTAAATTTCAGCAAGCTATTCCTCATAGTAAGCTCGTTTGGATCGATCGCTGTGGTCATGTTCCTCATTTAGAACAGCCAGATATTACTGCTACAGAAATATTGACTTTAGCTCTTAGCTCTTAGCTCTTAGCTCTTAGCTCTTAGCTTTATGTTAAATATTGCTCCAGCAAATTTAATTCATTTTAATCAACAATAAATAAAGTTTTGATAAACTCCATGGTTAACTTTTTACTCTCCTAAAATTTATAAACATAATCAATCCTAATAAAATCAATACTTTACTCAAATCTTGAGCATATTTCAAATAATTTAGCAATTATTGTCACGATCAAAGACAATGATAATATAAGTATATTCTCGTAAGAAAGAATACTGAGAAATAATTATTTGTTATCTATTGAATTAATATGCTTGCTGCAATACAAGGAAAAATAAGCAAAATTTTATCTAGTATTTCTCCTTTTATCGCTCTGGTAGGAATTGTAATTTTACAAAGTCAAGAATATAAAAAATCAGTAGCAAAACTCAACAATACTGATTATCTAGCACAAGAACAAGAGCAAGCAAAACTAGTCGATTGGCAGAAACAAACATCTCACCTTGGCTTTGATAATCTTAAGGCTGATTGGATCTATTTAGACTTTGTTCAATATTTTGGTGATGCAAATGCCAGAGAAACTATTGGTTACAAATTAGTTCCTAAATACTTTGAAACTATTACTAAGATTGACCCTCGCTTTACTACAGCTTACCTCAATCTGGCGATCGCCAACTCGATGTATGCAGGGTATCCAGACAAGACGATCGCTTTGATGGAAGATTTATTAAAATCTGTAGATCCAGAATCTCCTGATGCTGCATTTCTCTGGACTTCCAAAGGATTAGATGAATTATTATTTATGGGAGATAAAAAAGCGGCGATCGAGTCTTATAAAATGGCAGCCAAATGGCAGTCTTTAACTAATACAAAGCGACCAGATGGTTTAACTATTCAAGATTTGGAATTGGCTTTAAAAGATACCGATGAAATAGATCTTAAACAAGCACAAATTAGAGCTTGGTCTAGCGTCTTAGTTTATGTTAGAGATCTGCCCAGACAGCGAGAAATTATGGATAAAATCTCTAGTTTAAAAGCAGAACTTTCAGTTTTAGAACAGGCAAATACTACTCAGCCTTAGAAAAGGTAGTAACAGAAAGCTTATCCGATACACTGTATTAATGGCTAATATCAACCACGACCAATTATTTAAAGAGCTTTTAACTACTTTTTTCGTTGAATTTCTGGAGCTTTTGTTTCCCTCAGTTCTTGAATATCTGGACACTGATTCAATTCAGTTTGTAGATAAGGAAATTTTTACTGATGTAGTTGGCGGTGAAAAGAAGATCGTGGATATCGTTGCTCTGGCTAAGTTTCAAGAACAGGATTACTCGTTTTTGATTCATGTTGAAAATCAAGCTTCTAACGCTCCCAAATTTAATCGCCGAATGTTTAGATATTTTTGTAGCCTCTTCCTTAAATACGATCGCCCCATTTATCCGATTGTTGTTTTTTCTTATGATTCTCCGCAAAGGCTAGACAAAAGTAACTTTGTGATTGACTTTCCAGATAAACAGATTTTAAAGTTTGACTATGAAATAGTGCAGCTTAATCGTCTGGATTGGCGTAATTTTTTACAGCAGAAGAATCCTGTTGCTGCTGCGCTGATGGCGAAGATGAAAATTGATAAACAAGATCGCCCGACGGTCAAAGCTCAATGTCTTCGCCTTCTGGTTACTCTCAAACTTGACCCTGCCAAGATGCAGTTGATTTCAGGCTTTGTCGATACCTATCTCCGTCTTAACTCTAATGAGGAGGCGTTATTTCAATCTGAGTTAGGTACAATGGAAACAAGGGAACAGGAACAGATTATGCAGATTACTACATCTTGGAAAGAAGAAGGACGAATTGAAGAAAAGCTTGCTATTACTCTGCGTTTACTCAATCGTAAACTAGGGAATCTCCCAGAGGCGATCGCCGATCGCATCAAGTCTTTAGAACCAATCCAGTTAGATTCTTTGACAGAGGATTTACTCGATTTTCAATCTCTTGACGATCTTCAGAATTGGCTCAGTAAGTCCTAGAGTAAGTTGTTCAGCATTTTGTGACGATTTTAGAACAGGCAAATACTACTCAGCCATAAATATTCTTGTCCATTAAATAATTGATAAAAATTTGTCCTCGGCAAGACACTTCTTGAGGATTAATGATTTCAAATCCGCGACTAATAAAAAAAGGTTTGGCAGTAATACTAGCTTCAGTAAATAAGCGAGTCAAACCTAATTGCATAGCTTTAATTTCTATAGCTTGATAGATCTTGCTACCAATTCCTTGACGCTGATGTCGATCGTGAATATAAAAACAATCAATATGACCGTTTGATTCTAATTCACCAAAGCCGAGAATTTTGTCGTTTTCTAAGGCAACATAAGTAAAATTACTCGAACATATTGCCAGCCAATCTCTAAAATAAATATCATCAGGCGACCAAGCGATAATCTGTTCCGCCGAATAATCCTGAATATTGACTTTTCTCACTGTATTGTGAAATAGCTGGGCAATTTGTGGTGTATCTTCAGGTTGAAATAATCTAATCTGCATTATAAATCTGCGATTATTGGCGATAAAAATTATTGTGGAAAATCTGATAACATTCACAGGAAGTCTCCTCTAAAGCTGGCCGATTTAGAATATGAATTTTGCCTCGGGCATAACTAATTAATCCCGCTCCTTGAAGTGTACTGGCGGCGATGGTTACTCCTGAACGACGGCATCCCAGCATCTGACCAATAAATTCCTGAGTCAGAGGCAGCTCTTCAAATTGGGTTAAATCCTGAACTGTCAGCAGCCAACGAGCTAAACGCTCTTCAATTGTATGATGACGGTTGCAAACTGCTAGTTGAGCAACTTCGTTTAGTCTGGTTTGAGCGTATTCCAATAATATTTTTTGCAACTTTCCTCCTCGGTCAAACTCCTGTTTTAAAACCAAAGCCGAAATTTTAAGAGCGCTGCCAACTAATTGAACAATTGCCCGTTGACTACTGTAGCCATTTCCCAAAATAACTGGAAGACCAACCATTCCCGTACCGCCAACGATCCCAATTTCCGTAGTTGTACCAGTACTTAAAGTGTTAACCAAAGAGATTAACGCAGATTTGGGAAAGTAAACGGTTTCGATCTTTTCTGAAGCTTCGTAAAAAACAGTTCCCACAGGAAGAGATATAGAAATTAAGTGAGGCTCTAGGCGACTATATTCCTCTTCTGGCAAAGCTTTTAAAAGACGATTTGCCGAGCGGGATTGATCATAAGTCAACGGAAAACCTCCATAATTTTCATAATTTTTCATCACCTTAAACGTAATGATTAACTAGACTCCCATTCACAAATTTTTGCTATTTGCGAATCTAGATTAACAACATCAAAAGGCTTAGTAATTACTCCTTCAGCTAAAGTTTTTTCTAACTCACAAAGCATCTTTTCTTGAGTAAAAGCTGTCATGAAAATGATGGGGATTGTACAGGTGAATAAATTAGACTTTAAGACTTCATAAACAGTCAGTCCATCTAAGCCAGGCATGAGCAAATCTAAAAGAATTACATCTGGTCTTTCAAGTTCTGCTTTAGTAATACCTTCTATTCCATCGATCGCAGTTGAAATTGACCAGTCTTGATTCATCTCCAGAGCAAGCTTAACTAGTATTCTGTTATCTTCGTTGTCGTCAATAATTAACAACTGTTTGCTAGTCATTTCAATACAAGCTTTTAGTAATATTTCAATTGTGATTAAGTTTTTTGACCGTCTCTGTACGGTTATCGACATAAGTGAAATTACTTAAATTTTATCGCATTTTTAAAGGGATTGATGATGCTAGCTTTTAGCTTTTAGCTTTTAGCTCTTAGCTCTTAGCTCTTAGCTTTTGATTTAAAGCATTTATCATCCTAGAAATTTCATTGATCTTGTCTGTTAATAATTGAGATTTATTATGATCTAAATAACCTAAATCTCTAGCAATTAATATTTGACATTTGACCTCATAAGCGCTACCTTGAGCTATATCTAAAAAACGACTAAATTCTTTATCCCCATTACGCCCGCATCCTTCGCTAATGTTTGATTCAATTGACACAGATGCTCGTCTAATTTGATTAGTTAGACCAAATTTTTCTTCTGTCGGAAAGTCTTGAGTTATCTTGTATAAGTTGACAGTGAAGTTATGTGCTTTTTGCCAAACTTTTAACTGGGTGAAATCTTGGATTTAGATGCGTAGTTGAGGACACGTTTGAGTGGGTCTCCCGCCCAGCTCGTGATATACGTACTGTTAAAATATTGTAATATAAAAGCTAAAAGCCAATAGCTAACAGCTAATAGCTAAAAAAGTTGTCAAAGTTAGATTGAAAACGGCAAGAACAAACCAACGCCAACACCAAGACTATTATCTTCTCTGACTCTTAACTGATGCCAAGTAGAAGAACCCACGCGATTAGTTAGATATAGTTCTAAATAAGGATTGCTATTGTCTGTTGTCGGTTGTTTACCTACCAAAAATGATGGCTGCCAGCGAACTCCTGTTGTCCAAGGAATTTTATCGGCTAATCGTCCATCATTAAAGCTATTCCCTTCACCAACTAAATTAGCCCCAACTTCTGCGGTTAAGCTTACTTCTGGCGTGATAGCGATCGCTCCACCTAAATTAAAACCACCAATTTCTAATCCTTGTCGTTGGGCGTAACCCAAAATCGGGGTGAACCAAACTGCTGCGTTGGCATTGATTTTGTAATGGATGGGCAAGCTAGCAGTTAAAATTAAGAGTTTTCCGTTGCTGCCATCATCTCCCCCAGGAGTAAAAATCGGCACTGTCTTATCTAAATTGCGATCGGCAAAAGCATCTGCATCATTATTGACAAAATTAATAAAGGGTTCGTTGGTTAAACTTACAGTACCAGCAGCACTGAGAGTTATGGGGGAATTTTCCTGCTGATTGAGCAACCTCACTTTAGCGCCGATCCCCTGTTCCGACTCATCCACTTCCCCAGACACATAATCGAGAAAAATTACCCCCTCAAAATCCCTGAGCAAACCGTAACGCACTGCGGTTAATATCCCTTGACTACCTGCTTGTAAGTTCAAAGCTAATTTTCTACTAGGCAGAGTTCCCCCATCAAAAAAAGCTACCCCGTCAGTAGTAAATTCTGGTTTATTTTTTGGATTAGCTAGCTCACTGTACCTACGATTAGCAGGCAAAGCATCGGGCATAAATCTCACATTAGCGCCCACGCCTAAAAAATCGCGATCGCCAGTTAAAGATAACGGCGCAAAACTAGCAAAAGTATTAGTAGCATAAAGATCTAAAGCTAATTGAGGATTAGCCAGATAACGTAAGCCCGCATTATAAGCGATCGCCCGATCTGGTTCACCAGAATTACGATTAATACTATTGTTTCCCGTCAGAGGTAAAAAGACATCACTGACTAAGGAGAGTTGGGAGCTAACTTGATAAGTAACACCAGCACCCAAGCCCACAACAGTTCCGAAGCTACTATCTTCATCATTAGGCAGACGACGAAAAAAAACGGCACTCTCATCTTTAAAGAATGCCACAGTAGGGGTAAAACTAAATTGCCAGCGATCGCCCACATCAGCAGTGAAGGGAACAGCCAGAGAGACAAATACATCTCGGTTATTAATTTCTGTCATCGTTCCAGCTTGGGTGAACATAAAGCCCCTAGTACCCCAAGAAGCTGCCACTACTCCACTCAATGAGCGATTACCCGACTGATTTTGCCAAATACGCTGTTTAAGCTCTAATGCTGCCTCATTATCTTCCGTGCGCTCAGACGTAAATTCCCCCTGTTTGACTGGTGAGCTACTGTCTACATGTTGAAACTGGAGGCTTAACTGTAGTTCATCGCTAATTCCCCAGGTAAAGCCTGTATTAAAGTTGACGGCACTATCACTATCATCAACTGCTCCGCGAACTAGATCGGGAAAAAAGAAGCTACGAGTATCAAGGTTAATTATTACTTCGCCCTGACTTAAATGACTTGCTGTTGGTTGAGATAGGAGAAGTTCACCTAAAGGAGTTAAGCTAATTTCTGCTTGTTCCAACTCCGATTGAGTAATCTTTTCCTGTGGCAAAGCTAGAAGAGGATTTTCGCCCAAAATTAGCACAACAATTAAACCAAATAGCCTCACCAACAGTTTATTCATGCGATCGCCTTTTACTCCCTACCTCAACCAAAATTGATTAGTCTTGACTGAGAATTACACCAAAGTTTGTATTCTATCAGCTAGAGGTAAAAGGCTTTGTCCTAGCTAATAGCCATTGGCGACAAGTTAAGAGACTACGTTGTTTGTCAATTGGTTTTTAGCTATTAGCTGTTAGCTGTTAGCTTTTGAGATATTTTTGAGAACTTTAGTTACCTTGAAGCGATACCTATATGCTCTAAAGGACTAGCTTCGCGTCGCGTAGCGGTATACCATTTGCGAAGCTTATCCTTTAGGACAAGGGTACAATGTGCTAAAGCACTAGCTCCGCCCATATTTGGTGTTGAGTAAAATAAAAAATAATATCTGTAGTAGTTGAGCAAGACTACTTTTTTTTACTTGTCATCAATGGGCTTTGCCCTAGCTAAAAGCTAATAGCTAATAGCTAATAGCTTTTTTGAGTAAAAAGATTCTTTAAAGCTTGTACTTAAAGTCTTTATTACCCTGATAATTAGACATTTCGGCTAACTCTTCGGGAGTTTTGATTCCTGGATAAAACTTACCGTCAATTTCCCAGGTAGGAAATGATTGAATTTTTGCTGCTCGACAAACATCTGGTTGCGGATTTTTACCTTCAGGAGCGCACTCAATATAGTTAATCTCGTCAAATGCTTCTTCACCAAATAATTGCTTCTGTTCAAAGCAGTGGGGACACCAATAAGCACCATACTTTTTAGCGCCTGTAGCTGTTAAATGTTTGGCTAATTCAATTTCCGCTTCTCCAGAAACTGAAGTGACTTTCCAACCATAGGGCGCAGTGTAGTTTCCTGTCGGCTCAGTAATGGCAATTTTACCGTCTCTAGGATCGACTACCTCATCAGCGATCGCATTGTTATTAATTCCTGAATAGATGCCTAGCGTCACGACAATCGTTAACAAGCCGACAATTGTTCCTGTAAACAAGATTTGACCCAAATCTTCCCAATCGCGACCAGTAAGGGTCAAAATCAAGAGGCTGAGAGCAAACATCGCCGAGGCAATACAGTAGGGACAAACAGTTTTTAATTCCGTTGCCAAAATATACATCAAGTAGCCACTAAATACCGCCATCGCGATACTCCCCGCCAACAATAGCCACCAAGTAGCATTTTCCACCTGCTGCTTGAGTTTCTTTTGCGTGTCTGAATTAATAGCTAGAGGAATTAAGGCAAAAGCAGCCATGCTGATATAAGCTAGACAGCCAAATAGACTTAGAGGTAAACCAAACACCGTTGCATAGTCACTGTCTAAAACTCCTCCACAGCCAGCACCAGCAGATTCAGCCGAGCAAACTGGCCCTCCTCCAGTAAGTTTAGCAATAGTAAGATAAGCAGTGAGGATTGCTCCTGCGATCGCGATCGCACCAATAATTGGTCTTGACCAACGATAAATCCAAGGTAGAGAACGACGACGGCGCATAATTTAAAAATTAATTAGTAGTTTTTGACAGGAAGATTTTAAGTACTCAATTATCCTCAACCCATAAGAACATTTTTGCAAAACATTACTTAATCAAAAGCTGAGTAGTTACTGTAGTCAGTTAAAATCCTCTCAGTTATATGGCATTTTTTCAGATTATAGCTTGAGTCAAATTTGCCTCTAATTTTGCTTTGAATTTTTGCCTTAAATTTTTGCTAACGCCACTGCTTAACCGAAGCATTCGATTCTGAATGCAATTTGGTCTTGGGGGGAGTCGATCTAGCTGCTTCGACAAACTGAGATACTCTAATCGGATCGATCGTCTCGCTAATCTTGCCCTGGCGCTTGAGGGAGCTAGAGACAATTACCCCATCGGCTGCCTGCATTAACTGCGAGATATTTGTCCAGTCTGCACCACTGCCAATAAATACAGGGGTATCTCCTGCTGCTGCGGAGGCTAATTCCAAATCTTCTTGGGTTGGTGGACTACCCGTTGCCCATCCCGATAAAATCACCCCATCTGCCAAACCTCGTTCAATCGTATCTTTAACAGCGGTAGTTAAATTTGGTGTTCCCAAAGGACGCGCATGTTTAACCAGAACATCTGCCAAAATTGCGACTTCTGAGCCTAATTCACGACGATATCTGAGTATTTCATAAGCTTTGCCTTCAATTAACCCTTGATCTGTTGCCATTACTCCCGTTAAAACATTAACTCGAATAAACTGAACCTGAGTACAGGTAGCGATCGCCATGGCGCTACGAGCATCATTACGCAAAACATTGATCCCAATGGGTAACATGACCATCCCCTTAAGGCGATCGACAATTAAGGTCATGGCGCTAACCACAGCGGGATCCACACAATCCTTGGCAAAAGGAGCATCAAAAAAGTTTTCGATGATAATTCCGTCTACCCCTCCTGCTGCTAAAGCTGTAGCTTCTTGTTCGGCTCTGGCAATTACCTCATGTAGTTTGCCTTGCCAACGGGGGGAGGTAGGTAGGGGAGCTAAATGAACCACACCAATTACTGGATTATCTACTTGAAAAATATGTTTTAATTCCACTTTAATTCCGTCACGCCTGCTTGCTCCTCTTCAAAATTAACTATTATCTCAGACAAAGCTAGGTACTGTACATACTCAAATTGACATTAAACTCAAAACGTTTTGTCGATTTCAATCAGTATTTTCTCAAGTTTTGTTCCCAGGGTCGAATTTATCTGTTAATATATTTTAACGAAAAGGTTATTTACGTATCCTGATTAGATATGTATAGTCTCAAGTTCAGAACCCGTCAGAGGCGGTGTCTTGAATCCAAAATAGTTTTGCGGCAGATGAACTGTCTGGTTAGCTAATGCTCCACCGCGAAACTAGGAAGCAAAAGCCAACAGTTTGGTCTAAAACTAAGCCCAATCTATCTTTAATATAGCTCTCAAGAGCCATCGGGTTAACGCTTCAACCAAGATATTAAGTCTGACCAGTGGTCGAGAGAAACCTTGTCAAATGGCTTTGCCATTTAGACCAAAATGTAAACTTACACCAACTTTGAGATAGGTCTCGAAAATTTAGGATAAAGAATGGCAAACAAGCCAACCATAGCTATATCCCACTTGGGATGTGAAAAGAACCGTATAGATTCAGAGCATATGCTGGGCTTGCTAGCTCAAGCAGGCTATCAAGTAGACTCCAACGAAGAGCTAGCCGATTATGTAATTGTCAATACCTGTAGCTTTATTCAGGCTGCGCGGGAAGAATCAGTTCGTACTTTAGTTGAATTAGCCGAAGCCGACAAAAAAATAGTCATTACTGGCTGTATGGCGCAGCACTTTCAGGGGGAACTTTTAGCCGAGTTACCAGAAGCTGTAGCCGTCGTGGGCAGTGGAGATTACCACAAAATTGTGGATGTTATTGAGCGCACCCAAACAGGAGAAAGGGTTGAGGAAGTGACCCCTGAACCCGTGTATATTGCTGACGAAACTGTTCCGCGCTACCGCACTACTACAGAGGGAGTAGCATATTTGAGAGTCGCCGAAGGCTGTGACTACCGCTGTGCCTTCTGTATTATTCCTCATCTAAGGGGTAATCAGCGATCGCGATCGATTGAATCCATCGTTGCCGAAGCAAAATCTTTGGCAAGTCAAGGAGTACAAGAAATTGTCTTAATTTCTCAGATCACCACCAACTATGGTGTGGATCTTTATGGCAAGCCGATGTTAGCCGAGTTGCTTAAGGAGTTAGGCAAGGTTGATGTAGCTTGGGTCAGGATTCACTACGCTTATCCTACGGGACTCACCCCCGAAGTATTAGCTGCCATTAGAGAGACACCTAATGTTTTGCCCTATCTCGATCTCCCTCTACAGCATTCTCATCCTGAGATTTTGCGGGCGATGAACCGACCTTGGCAGGGAAGAGTGAATGATGGCATTATTGAGCGAATTAAGGCAGAACTTCCAGGAGCAGTGCTACGTACCACCTTTATTGTTGGGTTTCCTGGAGAATCAGAGGCTCATTTTCAACATTTAGTAGATTTTGTCGAACGCCATCAGTTTGACCACGTTGGAGTGTTTACCTTCTCCCCTGAAGAGGAGACTCCCGCCTACAACATGGCAGATCAAGTAGCGCCTGAAATTGCAGCTCAACGTCGAGACATTCTGATGGAGACACAGCAACCTATTGCTGCTGCTAAAAACAGTTCTTGTGTCGGTCAACGAGTAGATGTTTTGCTAGAGCAAGAACACCCTGAGACAGGACAGCTAGTAGGTCGCTCCGCACGCTTCGCGCCAGAAGTAGACGGCTTAGTGTACGTGCGTGGTTCAGCTTCTCTCGGTTCTATAGTTTCAGTAGATATTACCGCTGCTGATGTCTATGACCTCTACGGAGAAATAGCAGTTGCAGCTTACACAGCTTCCTAATTGCTATTGATGAGAGTCTACTGCCTTATGCCTCCAATTGTATTAAGGTAGATTATTTTCCAGCAGAGCAAGAAACAGTAAGTCGATTGTATGATGATCTGATTTCTGGATCATGCCTCGACTTTTTACCAACCATTAAACCATTAAAGTAGAAATACCAAGACTTATGACGACGACTTTTAAAGATTTAGGATTATCCACTAGCACTTTATTACAACTAGAAGAGTTGGGTTTTACCGATCCAACACAAATTCAACAAGATGCAGTACCCGCTTTACTTCAAGGTAAAGATATTGTCGGTCAATCCCAGACAGGGACAGGTAAAACCGCAGCCTTTGCTCTACCTGCTCTTGAACTTGTTGATGCTGATAACAGAGCTGTACAGGCGTTGATTTTAACCCCTACCAGAGAATTAGCGCAGCAGGTTGGAGAAGCCATTAACGATTTCTCTTCAAAAGAAAGAAGAGTTTTTTCGCTGACGGTTTATGGTGGTCAATCGATCGAAAGACAGATTAGTAGATTGCGTCGCGGAGTCCAGATCGTTGTTGGTACTCCTGGGCGAGTAATTGACTTGCTAGAACGTCGCGAACTAGTTTTAGATCAGCTCAAGCTGGCAATTCTGGATGAAGCAGATGAAATGTTAAGCATGGGTTTTATTGATGATATCAAGAAAATTTTGCGTCGAACTCCCGATTCCAGACAAACTGCCTGTTTATCGGCTACCATGCCTCGTGAAATTAAAGATCTAATCAACAACTTTTTGACTGACCCAGTTTATATTACGGTTAAACAACAAGAAGCTGCTCCCACGCGGATCGATCAGCGCGTATATTTAGTACCCCGTGGCTGGCAGAAAATTAAGGCATTGCAGCCCATTTTAGAAATTGAAGAACCAGATTCGGCAATTATCTTTGTGCGCACCAAGCGGACTGCTAGTGAACTAACTAGTAAACTACAAGAAGCAGGTCACAGCGTTGATGAATATCATGGTAATTTAAGCCAAATTCAGCGAGAAAGACTAGTTAAGCGCTTCCGTGAGGGCAAGGTAAAAATGGTCGTAGCAACAGACATTGCTGCCAGAGGTTTGGATGTTCAGGATCTAACTCATGTGATCAACTACGATTTACCCGATAACACAGAAACTTATATTCACCGTATTGGTCGTACTGGTCGTGCAGGTAAAACAGGGACAGCTCTGGCTATTGCTCAAGCTGGGGATCGACGTGCCATCAAACAGATTGAACGTCGTATGCGAGCTACATTAGAAACCGTCCAGATTCCCAATCGGGCGCAGGTAGAAGCCAAGCGCATTGGTAAGCTCAATAGCAGAATTAAAGAAACCCTAGCAGGAGAAAGAATGGCATCCTTCCTACCTTTGGTTAGAGAACTGGGTAGTGAATATGATGCACAGGCGATCGCTGCTGCGGCTCTCCAAATGGTCTATGACCGCGATTGTCCTAACTGGATGAAAGGAGAGTGGGATGTTCCCGAAGATACTGATAGCTTCAGCAAGCCACTAATCAAGGGCAAGAAAAGTAGTCGTTCTGCGCATAAAACTAATTACAATAAATCTAAATCGATGCCAAGAACTAAGCCTCAAGGTAAGTTAAGATCGGGAGTGATTATCGAGCAGTAGATCTTGCTTAAGCTCTGAGCAGTTTTAAAGTGTGTTAAAGATCCAAAATTAGGGTATTTTAAAACTGCAAGCATCTTCTGCAATAATTGTTAAATAAGCTAAATAAGCCAGAAGCTCTTTCTAAACATTAACCAGCATAGCCCCCGTGACTCTGAGTATTCCAAGCAACTTGTCTTACCCCACTATCGCCAAGACGGCGAATAACTGGCAGGGTTTAATTGAAACCTATCGTTCCTATCTGCCCGTTAGCGCTGCTACTCCCGTAATTAGCTTATTGGAAGGTAATACACCTTTGATTCCCGTGCCAGCGATCGCCAATCGGCTTGGTCGTGGAGTCAAAGTGTATGCCAAGTATGACGGTCTCAATCCCACGGGGAGCTTTAAAGATCGGGGAATGACGATGGCGATTTCTAAAGCTAAGGAGGAAGGAGCTAAAGCAGTTATCTGTGCCAGTACAGGCAATACTTCCGCTGCTGCTGCTGCCTATGCTCGACGAGCAGGTATGAAGGCTTTCGTGATTATTCCTGATGGTTACGTGGCTTTGGGTAAACTAGCTCAGGCGCTACTATATGGGGCAGAGGTCATTGCCATCGACGGTAATTTTGATGATGCCCTAAATATCGTGCGCGAAATGGCCGAAAGATATCCTGTCACCTTGGTCAATTCAGTCAATCCTTATCGTCTTCAGGGACAAAAAACCGCAGCTTTTGAAGTAGTAGACGTGTTGGGGAATGCTCCAGACTGGCTTTGTATTCCTGTAGGCAACGCTGGTAATATCAGCGCTTACTGGATGGGTTTTTGTGAATATCGCACCGCGGGTAAATGTTCTAGTTTACCCAAAATGATGGGCTTCCAGGCTGCTGGCGCTGCTCCTTTCGTTTCTGGAACAAAAGTTGACAAGCCTGAAACTCTAGCTACGGCAATTAGAATTGGTAATCCTGCTAACTGGTCAAAAGCGATCGCCGTCCAAGAAGCTAGTGGAGGGGAGTTTAATTCCGTAACCGACGAAGAAATTTTAGCTGCCTATCGCATTTTGGCATCAGAAGAAGGAATATTTTGTGAACCTGCTAGTGCTGCATCCGTAGCTGGGTTACTGAAGGTCAAAGATCGTGTCCCTAATGATGCTACCGTGGTCTGTGTGCTGACGGGGAATGGTCTTAAAGATCCTAGTAGTGCAGTAGAACATAGTTTCAACGAACTTAAGCAAGGTATTCCTAACGATCTTGCCAAAGTAGCTGAAGTAATGGGCTTTTAAAAAATATAAAAAAATATAATCTTCCTCATCACCATTGCCAAGGGAAGAGAAAATTGAAAAAAACCGTGTATTAGTGGCTGCTAATACACGGTTTAATTTACGACTTAACCGATATTGCTAAAATCACAGTTCTATAATCAACGTTGCGATATCTTAGCAAGAAATTTAACGCGCTTATAAGATAGATCTACTATCTATTTTCGTCTTCCGTGAAAACACTGAGATAATTATTTTGATTTTTTACAGTGATGTGCCAACAACCAGTTGTTAAAGGATTATTGGTATATTCAGCAATAGTTTAATTTCTTTGTATGATTAACTCAATCGACTTTTCCAAGATTTTAGCTGAGCGGAATAAAGAGATATGAGTCAAAGTAAAGTAACCGTAATTGGAGGTGGTCTAGCAGGAACAGAAGCAGCCTGGCAGATTGCTCAAGCAGGGGTAGCAGTAACTCTTTACGAAATGCGCCCGATGAGAACCTCGCCTGCTCACCATACTGAAGAACTGGCAGAGTTAGTTTGTAGCAACTCTTTTGGGGCGAAAAATAGCGATCGCGCAGCAGGCTTACTCCATGAAGAATTACGCCGTTTGGGTTCTCAGGTAATTGCCATGGCGGATCGCCATGCTGTTCCCGCAGGAGGAGCATTAGCAGTAGATCGCGCCGTATTTAGCAGTGAATTAACTCGCGCTTTAGCCAGTCATCCCCTGGTGGAATTTAAGCGAACCGAGATTACCGAGATTCCCCAAGAGGGTATTGTGGTTCTAACTACAGGCCCTCTAACCAGTCCGAGCCTAGCCCAAAATCTCCAGCAATTTACAGGCATGGAGTATATGAGCTTTTTTGATGCTGCCAGTCCCATTATCGTCGGGGAGTCAATCGACAGAGAACGGGCTTTTTTGGCATCCCGCTATGACAAGGGAGAAGCAGCTTATCTTAACTGTCCGCTGAATAAGGAGCAGTATCTCCAGTTTCAACAAGAGCTATGCCAAGCAGAACAGGTAGAATTAAAAGATTTTGAACGAGAAAGCGCCAAGTTTTTTGAAGGCTGTTTGCCGATTGAAGAATTAGCTCAACGGGGGGAAGACACCATGCGCTATGGCCCTTTAAAACCTGTGGGGTTATTTGATGCTCGTTTAGGCGATTTTCGCGATCCCGACAACCGTGGTAAGCGTCCTTATGCAGTGGTGCAGCTGCGACAGGAAGACAAGGCGGGTCAACTGTGGAATATGGTAGGTTTCCAAACTAATTTACGTTGGTCAGAGCAAAAGCGAGTTTTCCGTCTGATCCCAGGGTTAGAGCAGGCAGAATTTGTGCGGATGGGAGTGATGCACCGCAACACCTTTATTAATTCACCCCAGCTACTAGAACCTACTTTACAGTTCAAACATCAGCAAAATGTTTTGGCAGCAGGACAGCTAGTGGGGACAGAAGGCTACACCGCAGCAGTGGCAGGGGGCTGGTTAGCAGGAACTAATGCAGCTCGCTTGGCGCTGGGACAACGACCTCTAGCGATGCCTGAAACCACTATGATGGGTGCATTGTTTGAGTTTATTAGCTCTGCCTCGCCTAAACATTTCCAGCCTATGCCACCTAACTTTGGGATTATTCCTCCCTTAGCCACTAAAGTCAAGAACAAGCAAGAAAGATATGGTCAGTATCGCGATCGCTCTTTAGCCGATCTGACTAAGTGGACAACAATCTTGTCCGAAGCCTTAGTTCTCAATTAGCAACAATCAAGATTAATTAGCATATTAAAACTAAACTATGAAAGAACAAATTGTCCTGTGGCTGAATCGTCTGCTGGTTGCCGATGTATTTATAGTTTTACTGGGCTTTATCTGGTTTGCGATCGCTGTAGCTGGTCGCTATCTCAATATACCGTTAGGGTTTGACCTGTGGTATCGCCTTTGGATACCCGTGTTTAATCCAGCGATCGGGATCCTGTTTTTGGGGGCATTCATCACTTGGGGAATTAATAAAATTTCTCGCAAGTTTGGCTAAAAATCATTCGTTGACCAATCTCCTTAAATTACCCTTGAATAATTGTTTTTAAACCTACCTCTGTGGCTATGATTTGGCAGACGGTGAGGGAAAAAATTGGTCTTCCAACAGAACATATTGCCAAAAAAAGACGATGAGCTAAGATTGCAGGTATGATCGCATTATTTTGATGATGTTGGTTTATTGTGTCTACTAAATTTAAATTTAAATTTATCTTAATTTTCAATATTTAAAAACTAGTCTGATGTAGGCAGCTCAACCATATTGAGAGAAAATACAAGATGCTTATATGTCCCCAGTGTGAATTTGAAAATCCTGAGTCCAACAGATTTTGTCAAAGTTGCGGTGTTTCTTTGACTCATAAAGTTTGTTGTCAATGTCAAGCAAGTATTCCTATTAAAGCCAAAATTTGCAATGCTTGCGGTGCTGCTAACCACACTGTTCTATGGGCAATAATCTCTCAAACAAAAACTTTGCAACTCGATGCTCAACCAGAATTAGCTCAGGCTGTTAGTGATATTAATCATCAATCAGCAGTAGAAATCGCTAGCTTGGCAGATTTATTTGCTCATAGCCAGTCAAAAGCTACTCCTGCCTTCCAAATTCAAACGGATACAGAACAGACCTACAATCGTTATGCGCTCAAAACCGAGCCAGATTTGGCAAGACGCTTGAGCTTGAGCAATACCCATAATTTTTCTCGTGCATTTATCCAGAGTCAGGTAATCGATCAATATCCCCTACAAAAATCTCATTTGGCAACCTTGCAAAAACAGCAAATGGATTTATTCACTGAATTAAGTCAAGACTTAAACGATTCTTATTTAGCGGTAACTGAATACTGGAATTTGATCGGCTTGCCTACTCACGCCCTACCATATCTAATTTTAGAAAAATATACGCCAACAATTCCCAAAATTTATGATGCTTGGCAACAACAAGATCAAGGAGTTGTTCTGTTACCAGATCGTTCTCAATGGCAATTAGTTACTGAACTATGGTCACAGCAGCAATTATCCCTAGCGCAAATTGTTTGGTTTTTGGATGAAATGACCAAGCTTTGGCAACCATTGCAGCGAATTAGCTGCGCTCAAAGTCTTTTAGTCCAGGAAAATTGGCGGCTAGATGAAGACCAAGCTTTTTGTCTCCAGCAATTATATATGGATGGGGATCAAACACTAACCTTAAAAGACTTAGCTCAAACTTGGCAGTTTTGTTTTGCCAAATCTCATCTAAATCAGATTGAACAGCTAAATTTGCTCCTCAACAAAATGATCGCAGGAGAAATTATCGAAGTTGAACAGTTGAGATTAGAACTGCATAATCTAGGTTTGGACGAGCCTGAAGTTGAATTCTTAGATAGCAATGAACCAGATCTAGCTAATACTACCCTTTTTGAACCTAAAATGACTGAATCAGAATCTGAGGCGATCGCACGACGAGAAGCACGAAAAGCGAAGCGTGAAAAGCCCCGTGAGCCATCGCGACGCGAAGCCGTTGCCATAAAGGGAATCCCTTCGGATCGGGCTATTGAGCAAGAAGCTAGTGCTAAAGCATACCCTAAAGGATCTACAGGCGCGTCCAGCTCCCCAGATCCTTTAGGGAAGCCAGTCGTCCTAAAAGACATCGCTTCTCAACCTGAAATTTTCTTTGAAGAAACTGACGATGATATGATGTACTCCAGTGAGTTTGAAGAACAGGCAACAGCCATGATTTCCATGCATCTCAAAGACCTTACTGATGCTTGCTGCACCAATATTGGAGTTCAAAGAAATCACAATGAAGATTTTTTTGGCATAAAAACTACGATTGAAAAGATCGAGAACAACACCGAAAAGAATTTAAGCGTTCGCGGTTTATATATAGTTTGTGACGGTATGGGAGGACACGCAGCAGGGGAAGTGGCTAGTGCGATGGCGGTTGAAAATCTGCAAAAATATTTTCAAACACATTGGCAATCAGAATTACCCACTCACGAGATCATTGAATCTGGAGTGCTGTTAGCTAATAAAGTTCTCTATCAGACCAACATTGAGAATTCCCGTTCTGGTAGTGGCAGGATGGGAACAACTTTGGTGATGGCATTATTACAGGATACTCAACTGGCGATCGCTCATGTCGGAGACAGTCGTATTTATCGTCTCAGTCGCAAACAGGGGTTGGAACAGTTGACCTTAGACCACGAAGTTGGTCAAAGAGAAATTAATCGAGGAGTAGAACCTGAGATAGCCTATGGTCGACCCGATGCCTATCAGTTAACCCAAGCATTAGGGCCTAGAGAGAATAACGGTATTCGACCTGAGATTAAATTTCTGGAAATTACGGAAGACTGCTTGATCTTACTTTGTTCCGATGGTATGTCTGATAATGATTTTATTGAGGAAAATTGGTCACAGCATCTAGAGCCTTTAATTAGTTCTCAAGCAAATCTACAAGATGGTTTATTTAAATTAGTAGATCTGGCCAACGAGCATAATGGTCATGATAATATTACCGCTATTCTGCTTAGAATTAAATTAAAGCCTGATTTCTAGCATTATGCTTTTCCTTATATTTTAATTTTCTTATGGTCATTTTTACGCTTTTAGAGCCACAGACAAATCAACCACTACAACAGTGGGAATTTTCTGAACAATCAATGATTCGGATTGGTCGTGCGCAAAATAACGACATTGTTCTGCATGGCTATTTTCAAGTTTCGCGACAGCATTTAGAATTGAACCTCATCGATCCCCAACAAGAAAAATGGCAGCTGATTAGTAGAGGAACAAACGGCACACTAATTAATAATAGTTTTGTGACTGAAGCCGTTGTCAATCATGATGACCTAATTAGGCTGGCAGAAAATGGGCCTGTATTTAAGTTTGAACTAAAATCTTATTTAGCGCCATCACAGCCTGAACTAGAACAAACCAACATTCTTAGTAGTCCAGAGGTTTGCGATCACCGAGATAATCCAGAGGGCAGTATTTTTTGTCGGCACTGTGGACAACCCGTCGTGGAAGATGAACACTTTGTTGGCTCATATCAAATTCTCCGAACTTTAGGCAGAGGAGGTATGGGAACTACTTATCTGGCTTGGGATCGCAATCGTACTGTGCAAAACGCACCGATGCTGTTAGTTCTCAAAGAAATGAACGCAGATATGGCTCGGATCGCTAAAGCCAGAGAATTATTTGAACGAGAAGCTCGTATTTTAAAGTCTTTAGAGCATCCTGGTATTCCTAAATATTATGATTTTTTTGTGGAAAATAATCGCAAGTATATTGTCATGGAGTTAATTCATGGTCATAATTTGGAACAGTTTGTCAACCAAAGAGGGGCAACAGACCCTAAAAGGACGATCTCTTGGATGATCCAAATTTGCGATATCTTGGAATATTTACATCATTTAGAGCCTCCTTTAGTCCATCGCGATATCAAGCCTGCTAACTTAATGCTGAGAAATCTAGATGGTCGTTTGATGTTGCTTGATTTTGGTGCAGTCAAAGAACTGGGTACTGCTTTAGAAACTCGCATTGGCGTGGAAGGCTATAGCGCTCCCGAACAATATCGAGGCAAACCCTGTCCTCAATCTGATATTTATGGCGTTGGTACGACAATTATTTTCTTGCTGACGGGGAAAGCACCTATGCAATACTATCGCTATCAAAGTAACAAATTTGAGTTTGATATTGAAAATATTCCCAATGTACCAGCTAATTTGGCTAAAATTCTCCAGATTGCTTGTCAACCAGAGCCAAGAGATCGCTATCAAACAGCCCAAGAGCTTGCCGAGGCTTTAGCTACCTGTCTTTAATCTCTTTGGGCTGCCTCTGAAAACTCCAAGATTTAACTCGATTAATCTTCATCCCAGTTTTCTACTAACAGTAATTCGCGGATCTGGTCTTGAGGAGAAAAATCAAAGTCTAATAATTCGTTTTTCCAATGCGACCAGTCATTGCCTAATAATAAGGCAATTTTACCAATTCGATCTTCTGGTTTAACAATTTTAGATTCTACTAAGGAAGACACCTTCCGTTGCAATTTCATCATGGGATGCGCAACTTGCTTCGTCATACGCTCAATCTTGCCTGCTATGATATGTTGATTAAATAATAAAAAGATTAAATCCGTCTGGCTCGACTCTTAATTGTCGTCAGCCTGAAGTTTACGGAAAAACCTCATATACTTCATAACTCAGGATAAACTATTTTGGCAAGAGATTGTCACAATTATTACGGTAATTACACCAAAAAGTCGTGAGATCCGATAAAGTCCTGAGATTCGACATCAATTGAGAACTAAATATGAGTAAATAATGAGTAAACAAATTGGGTTTTTGGTTTTTGCAGGTATATCTTTATTGATTGCTCCTGTTTTGGCTCTCAATAATTCGATCGACAAATCGGGAATTAATGCGCTACGACTACATCAGCCCCCCTATGATTTGCTGGGACGAAAAATTGGCATTGGTCAAGTAGAAGTAGGTCGTCCAGTTAAGCTAGGTAAAGATAAATCTACTAAACTCTTGGAAGTGATCTCTCCTAGAGCCGTTTTTTATCGTAATCAGCCCCCTGCTTCAGATCAAAATATTGACGATCATGCCAGTATGGTTGCACAGGTAATGATTGCTCAGGACAAGCAACTAAGGGGGGTTGCGCCCCAAGCTAAGTTATACTCTTCCGCAGTCGGAGCATTGGGCGATGCTGGACAATCCCAGGAGTGCCTGGCAAGTCAGCATGTAGCTCTACAGAATAGTGGTGATATTAGAGCAATCAATTTTAGTTTTGGCGAATCTTTAGAACCAGATGATGCTCCCTTAAATGGTAAGGCTCTATTAACATCTTGTATTGATTGGTCAGCACGAGAGCATAATGTTCTCTATGTAATTGCGGGAAATCAGGGTCGGGGAGGCATTCCCTTACCCACCGATAATTTTAACGGCATCACCACTGCCTACACCATGCTTAAAGATGGTCAATTTAGTAAGGTGGACTTTGCCAATCTTAGTGCTTTACCCGTCGGTATTGGTAGGAGCTTTATTAAAAAAGAAATTAATTTTGGTGAGAGGAGAGCTGTCAGCCTGCTAGCGCCTGGGGGGCAAATTTCGGTCTATAACCAAAAAGGAGAAATTGAAAAGGTTAACGGTACTAGCTTTGCTGCACCCCACATTACGGCAACTGTTGCTTTACTACAGGAATATGGCGATCGCCAGCTACGGTCTAAATTAGCCAACTGGAGTCTTGATTCTCGTCGTCATCAGGTAATGAAAGCAGTATTACTCAATTCTGCCGATAAGATTGCCGATCGCGGAGATGGTTTGCTATTGGGTATGGAACGTACGATTCAAGGGGAAAAGAATCAAACCTGGTTTGATGCCGATGCCTATGTAAACCCCCGCGTTCCTTTGGATATTCAAATGGGGACAGGACAAGTTAATGCCTGGAGAGCTTATCAGCAGTTTAGCGCGGGAGAACCCCCGTCAAAGCAGTCTGTTGCCCCATTGGGTTGGGACTATGGAACAGTGAAAGCAAATGAATATCAAGAATATGAGCTAAAACAACCTTTAGTGGCAGGAAGTCATGCTGCCATTACTTTGGTTTGGGATCGGCTGGTAATGCTCAATGATTTTAATCGCAATCAACAATATGATGCGGAAGAAACATTTCGCGATCGCGGTTTGAATAATTTGGATCTTTATCTTTTGCCTGTTGGGGAAGATAGCGACATGAGAAATATCTGCGCTTCTTCTAGTTTTGAAGATAGCATTGAACACATTTTTTGTCCGATCCCCACCACAGGACGTTATAAAATCCGCGTCTATTATCGTCACCAACTGAATGAACCTGTACAATCTTATGGTTTAGCCTGGTGGACAAAGAGTAATGATTGATTACTGATTACTGATTACTGATTACTGATCATACTAAATCCAATTCTCAAAAATAACTTTGTGGTAAGCAGTTTAATTTTGCTGAAACTCTATTACCCATTATTCAATGTTCGAGGGGGTTTTATTTGTTTATCTCTTTTTCCCTCTTGACAACTAGCTTTCAAGCTTAACTTGTCACCAATGGGTAATGGTAAGAGCAAATTCAATCTGTTGGTTGATTTACTAATGATACTCCTACAAGAACGCAACCACCGCCAACAAATAAAATAGGGGTGAATGATTCTTGTAAAAAGATAAACCCAAAAATAGCAGCAAATACGGGGACTAAATTAATAAAAATGCCAGCTTTGGCAGCACCCAATATTTTGATTCCTATGTAATACCAATTAAAAGCGATTACTGTGCCTAAAATTCCTAAATACATTAAACACAATCCAGTTAACCAATTAATGTTTGGTAAGTGATTTTGTTGTTCCCAAATTGCCAAAGGTAATAAAAACAGAGTTCCCAGCCAAATAGCATAACTAGTAGTAGTTACAACAGAAAGTTGTTGCATCGCTAATTTACCCACAAGTGAATAAACCACCCAGCTAACAACACAGCCTAAAATATATAATTCTCCCCTACCAATACCTTGAGCGATCGCAGTTTGCAGATCTCCTTTGGTAATTACTAAAACTGCTCCAGTTAAGGCAATAAATATACCAAGAAGTTTGAGATAGGATAACTTTTCTCGCCAAAATAAGCTTGAACCAAGAGCAATAGTTACAGGATTTAAAGCAATAATCAATCCTGCACGACTAGCAGCAATATCTTTTAAACCTAGAAAGAAAAAGGTGTTGTATGCTAAAACTCCACTTAATCCTAGTAAAGCTAATAAAAAGATCTGTCGATAATTGAGTCGCTCTAGTCTATTTTTTTGAACTATATTCAATAGCCATAAACACAGAGAAGCGATCGCAAAACGACCAAATGCTGCTACAAAAGGACTAAGGTTTTGAGCTACGATTTTTCCTGCGACAAATGTTCCACCCCAAACTACCATAGTCAAGATTAACTGGAGATAGATGATCGTCGATGGCTTGTCATTTAAATTTGAAGACATCGCTGCGTATTTTATCTATTAAATAGATTTAGTCAAAGTTAGCTGTAGCTGCTCGATAATTTTATCTGCTGTTCCTGTTTGACTTTGGGCAAAACGTCTAGCTAAGACAGGTGCATAAACTAGAGTGCTAGTAAAACCAGAAAACAGATAAAGTCCTGTAATGTTAGCTAGATTTCCCACCAGAGCAATTCCTTGGTTATTAAATGCCACTAAACAACTATGACAAGTACCAGGAATATCTTCGAGTAAAGGTAAGATATAGCCTACCTGTTCACGAATTTGAGCCTCAGCGATCGCCAAATCAAATTTAGCCTGGGGATGCTCGGCGATCGCGCTAATTTGTCCGATACAGAGACTACCATCGATAAACTGAACTGCGCCTGGATCTAAGATTACCCGATCTACTCGATCTCCAGGATCTATGGCAGCAGGTTGAGCTTCTAGCCTAAATCTCTGTTGAACGGCAGGCATAACTATTGTAGCTAACTCCAAATCCATCGGGGGAGTCATAATTAGCTGCGCGTGCGTAAAATAATTATTCACTTTAACCCCTGCTTGCTGCAATAGCGATCGCGATAATCCACCCCCGCAGACTACAGTATTATTACCATAGTAATTATTAGTCGTGGTGGTAACACCAGTGATTTTGTCTCCTTGACGCACCAGATTTACCACCTGCTCATAGATAATCTTGCCTCCATTACGGAGCATGGCTTGAATATAGGCATTAGTAGTCTTTTGCGCCTGGATATGACCATGGGGTAGCTTAAGCACTCCTGAAATGGCATTAGGATTAAGCAACGGCTCTAGAGTACAGGCATCTTGGACGTTGAGTAATTCTGGAGTAACAGCAAAGCGATCGTAATTCAAGGCAACAGCTTGAGGATCATCTTGGCGATCGATAGTTAAGACTAAATCCAGTTCTCTAAATTCCGTATCGGCATCCAATTCCGCACTTAAATGACGATGTAGCTCAATCCCTGACTGAGCCAAAGTACGAGTTAGTTCATCTGTTCCTGACCAATAGGCTAAACCACCGTAACTATACACAGTGGCATTATCTGGCTGGGGATCTTTTTCTAACAGCAAGACTTTAAAGTTTTGTTGACTCAATTCATAGGCGAGACTAGCGCCAGTTATCCCTGCACCAATTACTATCCAGTCGTATGTGGTCATATTAAATTCTGTTGCGTGGCCATATAGTTATTGATTGCTGTAAAAACCTACGACTCTTTTTTTAGCTGTGCTTTAGCTTGTTGCCACAAAGATTCTAATCCCTCTAAATCATATGCTGTTAGGGGACGCGGGGCGAACTTTTCCATCAGTTCCAGACGTTGAATAAAACGGCGGTTCGTTCCCTGTAAACCAGCAAAAGGGTCTAGATCGTACCAACGAGCCAGATTAATAATGGTAAACAGCAAATCTCCTAATTCCTCCTGTTGATGTGCTTTATCTTCTGTAGTTAGAGCTTCTTGAAACTCCCCCAACTCTTCAGTAAACTTTGACCAGACTCCCTCAATATTTGACCATTCAAAACCTGCTGCTGCTGCCTTAGTCGATATTTTCATTCCCGCCATTAAAGGAGGAAGAGTACGAGCATAGCGATCGAGTTTACGGCTGAGAAGTTTTGCCTGTTCGGCGGTTTCTCCTTTTTCGGCTGACTTGATCTGTTCCCAATTTTGGTTGACTTCGTGCGCGCTGTTGACCTTTAGATCACCAAAGACATGGGGATGACGACGAATCAATTTAGCTGTAATCCCTTCAGCAACATCTTCTAGGGTAAAATTTTGCTGTTCGCTAGCGATCTGCGTCTGCAACACCACCTGAAGTAATAAATCCCCTAACTCTTCAGCGATCGCTGATTGGTTTTCTGTTTGCAGCGCATCTACAACTTCGTAGGCTTCTTCGATCACGTAAGGAATCAAAGTCTGCGGTGTTTGTGCCAAGTCCCAAGGACATCCCCCATCAGGAGATCTAAGTTGAGCAACTACTTCAATCAAACGCTGTAAGGCATCTAAAATAGACTGCTGAGTCGTCGAGTCAGAATTCATGCTGCTCTATCAAATTTTAATAACTGTATTTTAGCGAAGAAGGTAGCGATTATTTTCTGTAACTTTAATTTACAGCGAATTTCAGTTGGATAGAACCCATTACCCATTACCCATTACCTATTACTTATTACCCATAATGTGTCTACTCAATCGAAAACTGCTGTAAATTAAGCAGTGCGTGCCTGTTTAATCATCGCCACGAGCGTATGATGTGCATCTTCGGCATTTTTGAGGGGGTGGTCGAATTCTACCCTGACAGGCACGGTTGACCCAGCAATTTGAGCCAAGATATTCATTCCTTGGGGATCGATTGATTCCATCATGGCACTTTCAGTCTCAGGCGCATTGCCATATACTTGAGCATAAAGAGCGATCGCCGCAGCATGGTCTTGGTTCATATGTTGACAAATGCGATCGCTAATGGCGGGTGTAATAGCTTCAGACATAATTACTGGAAATAAATGAGATAAAGTTAAAATCAGTTGACCTTATCACCATAAACCTAATTGCTAAAGCAATTCAATATTTCTTACTTTACGAATTGTTTGGGGAAGTACCCCCACCAACAAAGCAAAAGCTTCATCTGGCAAATCTGCTACCGTTGCCACATCAAACCAATGTTCAAACTGATTTAAAATAACCTGCGCTCTTTGGGTTGGATGCGGGTTATCAATGATTTGCTTAGTTAATTTAACCCACTGTCGGCGCATTTTATATGCTTGCTTTCTTGCCTGGGAATTGCTGGGAGTAACCAGAGAAAGATTACCCACTGCTAAAAGTTTAGATACATCTCGATCGAATTGTCCACCAATAATCGCGCCTGGGCCTGCAAATTCAGCATGGTAGGTTTTATAGATAATCAAGCCATTCTTACGTCGAGGATTGACAATCAGTAATTCTCCCTGCTGCAATTGCAGGCGAACTTGCGCGCAAAGATCTGGGTTATCAGATAATTCTAGTTTGCCTGAGCTGGTGGCGTCCAACTTTACTTGGGAATGATTATTTGGGTTTTGCTCGTTCACTTTTAGAGTACTATCGTCCAGGCTCAAAAGTTTAACAGATTATTCCTAACTAACCTAGGATGTATTAAATCTTTAAGAGGTTGAAATCATTTTTTTTAGCAGTAAACGAGGAGAATAATCAAACCATAAATTTCCCCAATTCGGCTCAATCTGGGAAATTTGATAGCCATTGTGGCAGTATAACTGTTTTGCCGATTCATTACGGTCTAAAACATGAAGCCGAGTTTCTTGATAACCCCAGTCTAAAGCAGCCTGTTCACAAGCTGTCAAAAGCTGACTACCAATACCTAAGCGACGGTAATTTTGAGCTACAGCTAAATTAGAAATATAAGGATGTTGCAAACTAGCTGACCACAGAGTCGAACGCAGTGCCACCTCAATCGTTCCCACAATCACCGACTCATTTGAGTTGTGGTTCTTTGAAGAAGTTACTTTCGCGACTAAGCAGCGGTAATGGGGAGAAGTTGAACGTAATCGATAACGGATATCTTCATTAATGGTAAATCGGAGAATCGGATAGATCCAATGGGCAAACTCAGGAAAATTATAAAAACTTTGCGCCAAAATATTGCTGATTTCCTTGGTATCTTCAATTACAGCAGGATAAATCGTTAACTTTAAATCGCCTTCAACATCACTATCGAGAGATTTTAACACCATTAAATTAAGAGTTAGACTCAATTTTTCTAATTAATTTTTTTAATTATTGTAGCTGTAGATTTAAACTACTGATTTTTACCAAGTTTGTTTGGGAATAATAAAACCATGTAGGGACGAAACAATTGCCATCGTTTGGTCAATTTTTAGCTGCTCGTCATGGATAGCCGATCTTTACCAACTATCTTTTGCCCAAACCAAAATTGAGAATTGAATCAATGCTTCAACAACTTAAATATAACCAGTTAATGAGTGATTTATCTTGGGAAAAAGTAGGTCAATCCGTGGTTGATGTTATTGGTCAATTACTCGATCTAGATATTGCCATCTTGCACCTCCAAAAACTTAATTATGGTGTAGAACAATATTTTTTCTACCAAAAATCTACCCCACAGGCTACTCAAATAGATCGAGATTTACTCAAATTAACAGTTGTATCTTGTAGCGAATTAGCCTTTAGTGATGCCTTAACTATTAATCAATATGAGGTAAATCAAGCCGAGTTGCCAATCGATCGCTATAACGTCTGTCTTCAAGTCAATATTGCCTCAATTATCTCTATTCCTTTATATTTACAGACCAATTTATGTGCGTCCCTAACCATCCATCAGCTCAACTCTAGCGATCGCTTAGAACCACAACAATTAGAACAGCTGAAAATCCTCGCCACTCAAGCAAATTTAATCCTGGCTCAGATCTTGGCGGGGGACCAACTGCAAGAATTAGCTCAAAGAGCAACTACGATTAATCGCATCACCACCACAATACGCTCCAGTTTAGATCCTGCCGTGATGTTTGCCGCGATCGCTCAAGAGTTAGGTTCAACTTTGAAGGTAGATGGTTGTACTCTTTCTCTCTGGACAAAAAGCGATCGCTTTGTCCGTTGCGTTGGCTTATATAATCCTCACGAAGCAAAAACCCCGCTCGATTCTTCTGGCTGCCAACAGGCCACTACCTCTACTGTCCCCATCGCCGAAAATCCGATTTTGCAGGTTCTATTATTTACCAAAAAGACTGTGATGTCTAAAGATTTAGAAAAACAGCAAAACGTGGCTCGTTTTGAGCTTCCCTGGCACGCCAAAGCTAGAGCCTTGATGATTGTGCCTCTAATTGTTGAAGAGGAGATTATCGGCAGTATTACCCTCAGACAGTCTGATGCGTCTCGTGACTGGAGTACTTCAGAAACAGAATTAGCCGAAGCGGTAGCTTCCCAAGCAGCGATCGCCATTAGCCAAGTTTTAGCTCATCAACAAGTTCAGGAACTAGCTCAAAAAGAAACTACCATCAATCGTATTACCAATACAATTCGTTCTAGTTTAGAACCGCCAGTGATGTTTGCTGCGATCGCTAAAGAGTTAGGATCGGCTTTAAAGGTTGATGGCTGCACATTATCTCTCTGGACACAAAGCGATCGCTTTGTTCGCTGTGTTGGTCTTTATAATCCTCTTGAACCACAAAAAATTATTCTCGATTCTGCTGATTGGCAACAGGCGACTACCTCTAGTGTCCCCATTGCCGAAAATCCGATTTTGCAAGCTCTATTGTTTACCAAAAAGACTGTTAAGTCTATGGATTTAGAAAAACAGCGTAATCTAGCTCGGTATGAGCTTCCTTGGCACGCCAAAGCTAGAGCATTGATGATTATACCTTTAATTGTCGAAGAGGAGATTATCGGTAGTATTACCCTCAGACAGTCTGATGCGTCCCGCAACTGGAGTACTTCAGAAACAGAATTAGCCGAAGCGGTAGCTTCCCAGGCAGCGATCGCCGTACAGCAAGCCAAGTTATATCAACAGCTTCAACTGGAAGAAGAAAAAGTTAGAAAGCTCAATTACTATTTGACTGAATCAGTTCTCAAGCGCTTTTTGCCCGCAGCGATCGTCAACAAGGCAGCCACAGGCAAGCTTTCTCTCGATTTAACTCCTGAACCTCGGCGCATTACCGTACTATTCTGTGATTTGGTCGGCTTTACTAATTTATCGAGTCGCCTGGAAGTTATTCTACTAGCAGAAATTCTCAATGAATATCTTGAAGCAATGAGCAAAGCGGTATTCGACCACAACGGTACAGTAGATAAATTTGTTGGTGATGGCGTAATGGCAATGTTTGGCGCACCAGAAGACTTATCTTGCCCTGAACAAGCCAGAAAAGCAATTTCTACGGCTAAAACAATGTATTTTTATCTCCATATGTTAAATCGACGCTGGCAAGCTAAGGTAAACAGCAGTCGTTCAATCCCGATCCTACAAATGCGCTGTGGGATACACCAAGGGAAGGCGGTAGTGGGGATGTTTGGTGGGGGACAAAGGAAAGACTATACAGCTGTCGGTAAGGTGGTTAATATTGCCTCTCGTTTGCAAAGTGTAGCTCTACCCAACAGTATTCTGATTTCCGAAACTACGGCTAATGCTCTCAACCAAAATATTAATTGGGGACAGGTAAGGAATTTTCAGCTTAAAGGTATTGATGATGATTTTAAAGCCTATATGATTCGGGTTAAATAGTAAGTAGCAAATTAGGTAGGAGGTAGGAGGTAGCGTTACTTGTTACTTGTTACTCGTTACTCGTTACTCGTTAACGAGAATGGGTAATCCGCCAGCTTAAAAAAATGACAGGGATTATACCTACTAGAACAATGGCTAAGGCTGGTGCGGCAGCTTCGGCAAGTCTCTCATCAGAAGCGTATTGATAGACTCTAATACCCAGAGTATCAAAATTAAAGGGGCGAATAACTAAAGTAGCGGGAAGCTCTTTCATCACATCCACAAAAACTAACATGGCAGAAGTTAGTAACCCTCCCGACATCAACGGAGTATGAATGTTCCACAGGGTGCTAGTTGAACCATAACCCAGACTGCGGGAAGCATCATCTAAACTGGGAGCAATTTTATTGAGGCTAGATTCCACCGAACCAAAACCAACTGCCAAAAAGCGGACTAAATAAGCAAAGATTAGTGAGAAAATTGTCCCTGAAAGCAGCAACCCCGTAGAAATATTAAACGTCGAACGCATCCAACGATCGATCAGATTATCTAACCCCGCCACAGGAATTAATACTCCCACGGCAATCACTGAACCTGGGATGGCATAACCCATAGCAGAAATTCTGACCGCCGTTTTCATCAGCCAGTTGGGTTCTAGTCTTTGTCCATAAGCCATCAATAATGAGATGACCATAGCTGCGATCGCTGTAATGCTGGCTAAAGTAAAACTATGCTGGGCTAAATCTCTAAAATCAGCATCAAAAGAACTATCGAGGTTGTTTAAGGTTAACTGTAATAGATAAGCTCCAGGAATGATAAAGCCAAAAAGTACGGGTAATAAACAAGCAATTAACGCCCCTAAACTATGCCCAGGATTGAGCTGAAATGGGACAATCTTTTTAATTGAACTGGAGCGCTCGTAATATTGAGCTGCACTGCGCGATCGCCTTTCTAAAACAATTAAAATTAACACAAAGATCATTAAAAAAGCTGCTAACTGGGCTGCTGCCGATCTCTCCCCCATCCCTAACCAGGTACGATAAATTCCTGTCGTAAAGGTGTTTACGCCAAAATATTCGACCGTTCCCAAGTCATTGAGGGTTTCCATTAACGCCAAGGCTAAACCCGCCATAATTGCTGGTCTGGCTAAGGGTAAAGCCACAGTGAAAAAGCTCCGCCAGGGATTACAGCCTAAAGAGCGACTAGCTTCCATCGTACAGACTGACTGTTCTAAAAATGCCACTCGTGCTAAGAGATAAACGTAGGGATATAGCACCAACAACAACATTAAGGCTGCTCCCCCCAAAGAACGGATTTCAGGAAACCAATAATCTTCAACCCCTGTCCAACCAAATAAGTTGCGGAGAGTTACCTGCACAGGGCCAAAGTAGTCCAGCATCTCTGTATAGGTATAGGCCAAGAGATATGCAGGGGCAGCTAAGGGCAGCAACAAACCCCACTGTAACCATGTACTCCCCCAAAAACGGCACATCGTCACCAGCCAAGCCGTACCCACACCAATCAGGCAAACTCCTATTCCCACCAACAGCATGAGCCAGCAGGAGTTTAAAATATAACTTGGTAAAACTGTGGTGGCTAGATGTTTCCAGACAGCACCAGATTTAGTAAAAACACTGCTAAAAACAAATAAAATCGGTAAGGCGATAATCAAAGCGATCGCCATCACTAACAAAGTCCAGCTACTGAGAGCAAAACCCTGGGCTACTTTACGTGGGGAGAGAATCACAGTCAGTCTTTATTGTTATTACTTAATGATCAAATTTTACCAATCATGTCAACTCCCAGCTCAATTTGTAATTAAGACTACAAGTAAATAGTTGCAATATTTGACAAGAGATATAGAAGTGTAACGTAACGATGGTTTAACTTATACAAACCTATTCAAGATCATCAGAATTAGCTTTAATGCAGATATGAGTCTTTTGGCAGCAGTATAGATAGCCAGAACAGGATTCTTATGCTTCAAACAATCTAAGATCGTGAGAATAGAGCGATGAATGAGCCGTCGAAACGAGATGTCTTACTGGTAGAGCTAGAAAGAGAACGTTCGGTACGTCGTACTGCCAGCTTATTATCTGATAAGCGATCGCGCATTAGAGATGAGTTGGATCGTTTGATTAGTCATCTTTCGCTTTTAGTCTCCATCCCTCATAAAACGGCAGAAGATCCTCAACCAGAATCAGCTATTTTAATTGAAGCAGCAAGACGCATCGACGATCCTGTCTTTACCGAGTTAGTAATTCAATTGATTCGAGAGCGCCAAAATTAAATTAGGTAGTAGGTAGTAGGTAGTAGGTAGTAGGTAGTAGGTAGTAGGTAGTAGGTAGTAGGTAGTAGGTAGTAGGTAGTAGTATTTTTAAGATGTCTTCATGTTTTTACCTACTAAGTAGGTAGGCAAAATAATTGATCAAACCCCTACCCTTAGAGCTATTTGTTACTCGTCCTAAAGGACTTGTCTCGCATAGTTTCCGTCGCGTTTTGGGTAGGAAGATTCCCACCCAAAAGCCGACGGGGAGATACCGCTCCGCATATTACTCGTTACTCGTTACTCCTTAACCTCATTTTCAATTTAATTACACCCACCTACTTACCTACTACCTAATCTCAACCCATCAATTCAAACTTGACGATCTATTAGGGCTATATCAGTCTCATCAGGTGGGAATAAGATAATTAATATGGGTTTTACGGCAATTTTTAGCAATATTTATTAGGCTAATTAACAAATCCTCAGTTACTTCAGTCTTAAACGCCACATTATGATTGAGCAGATCAAATCTCAATACTCTCTGTCTTGGATTACTCAAATAGCCGAAATTCCCCAAGCAAGCTGGGATGAATTAGCCAAACCCCTGGCTACTCCTTTCTTAGAGTGGGAGTGGCTAAATAATCTTGAAGTTTCGGGCAGTGCAACGGCTCGTAATGGTTGGCAACCTTGTCACCTGACAGTCTGGCGCGATCGCTATTTAATTGCTGCTGCACCCTTATATATTAAGGGTCATAGTTACGGAGAATTCGTTTTTGACCATCAATGGGCAGATTTATCCCATCGTTTGGGAATTAATTACTATCCAAAGTTGTTGGGCATGACTCCCTTTACTCCCGCAGTGGGATATCGGTTCTTAGTCGCTCCTGGGGAAGATGAGGAAGTGATTACTGAATTGATGCTAGCAGCGATCGATAACTTTTGCGATCGCAATCGGCTTTCTGGCTGTAATTTTTTATTTGTCGATCCTGACTGGCGCAAAATGATGGAGAACAATGGTTTTGCTAGCTGGCTGCATCATGGCTATATTTGGTCAAATCAAGATTTTAACTGTTTTGATGACTATCTCAAGATGTTTAATAGTAATCAGCGCAAAAATATTAAACGCGAAAGGAAAGCCGTCACCCAAGCAGGCTTATTGACCAAAACTTATGCTGGAGCGGAAATTCCCCAGTATCTATATGCTGATATTTATCGATTTTATAGTAGTACCTGCAACAAGTTTTACTGGGGGAGTAAATACCTTACTCGACGGTTTTTTGAGCAGCTTTATCCTAACTATAGCGATCGCGTCTTATTGATTGTGGCATATACCGAGCAAGATGATCGCCATCCTGTCGGTATGTCTTTCTGTCTGCAAAAAGGCGATCGACTATATGGTAGGTACTGGGGCTGTTATGAAGAATATAATGCCCTGCATTTTGAAGCCTGTTACTACAAACCAATTGAATGGGCGATCGCCAATGGCATCAAGACTTATGACCCAGGTGCAGGAGGTAGACATAAAAAAAGAAGAGGCTTTCCCGCTACTGCCAATTATAGTCTTCATCGCTTTTACAATCCCCGCATGGCGCGAATCCTACATAACTACATCGATGATGTCAATCGAATGGAGCAAGAGGAAATTTCCGCCATCAACAATAATCTCCCTTTCAATAAACAAGAAATTACGTTCCATTTATGATTTTTTTGCTCAAAATCAGCATCAATTACTTTACAGATCGAGGCGATAATAAGGGAAATTTGAAGAATAGCCCCAAACCCAAATTGTTTTGATAACATTTACGTATTACCAATTAAGATTAAAATCGCTATGTCTGACTTAAATCGAGGAATAATGAAGTTTGATGGTGCAGACAAACCAATTTTGGTTGCTGTATCCGCCCTGTTAATTTTTGGAGGCATAACTGCTTTAATTTTATGGGCCTTAAAATCAGCCTATGTAGTTTAGCTTTGCCTCATTACTACAGGAAGCAGAGCGCGAACAGCTCAAAATTCAGTTAATTTTATTTTTATTGCTCTTTTGCGTTTATCCTGTGTTATGATATTTAATCGTGACACGAAAGGGTCGATGTCCGAGTGGTTAAAGGAGGCGGACTGTAAATCCGCTGGCTACGCCTACGTTGGTTCAAATCCAACTCGGCCCACTATATGAAAGTAACGAGTGAAGAGTAACAAGTAACGACGGATTGGGCTTGTTACTCTTTACTTTTTATTTGCGAAGCTTATCCTTTAGGACTCGTTACTTAAAAAATACAAAATTATACTTAAAAAGCAGACCTCGCTTAGTTGGGGTCTGCTTTTTAATTTTTTAGAGCAGCCAGCTAGATCATCATGATCGAGTTATGGTTCAACTTTAATTTAAAACCAATAGACTATAACCAAAGATTGATGACAAAATTGATTTTTTTTGTTCCCATATAACGCATTTAAAGTATAAACAATAAACCAGGCATATTGAAATAAATTTAATCCGTCTTAAAGCTTTGCTATACCCCTTTCAGTGTCTTATTGATAGGCGATCGTCTATTATTATCTAGTTAAATATATTAGAAAATTCACCTACTAGGTGTGATTTTTAGTTACCATAACAAAGTACGCTAAGCATTTAAGTTAAATTTTCTCATTACTTACAAGACTCTTCAAAATTAGGTGACATGATTGAAATAGCATCCTGTTTCACAATACTCCCTGCCTATTTTTAGCTGCGTTTATTTTAAGATAATGACAAAAATCAACTAATTGTATTGCGGACAGGAAAACAGAAAACTGTATTCTTCATCACTATAATTTGCCTTTCAAAGAGTTTTTGGTACTATCTTATTAGCTTTTTGAAGCAATTATGTTATCTCAACTTAAATAAGGGACTTACACAACCCTAAAAATTTTGCACTTACCGTTTCTTTCGGAATAAATAATGACAAAGACTACCTTGGCAGTTAAAGCTTTTATCTCTAAGCAAGACTGTAAGCCTCTGACGTGCCAGAACTTGGAAAAGGCTGTAGAAGCCATTTGCTGTAGCGAACAATTCAAAAGCTTATTGCTTTCATTGATCGATAGTCCTGCTTTTTCTCAGGAATTAGGAGCAGAGTTTGCTGAAGTAGATGCAGTAAAGGGTATATCCCCTTGTCGCAAGCTTCGCACTTGTCTTAACCTTTCTCTGAGCAGCTTTTTTGGCGTTTTGGCAGAACTTTTCTCTGCCTTCGACAAAACCATAGGTCAGGAGTGGTACAAGTTTGCCAACAAAATACACTCCTCAGAATTAGGCAAAATCAAGCTAATCGATTATTTGAAAAACAGTGCCGAGGGAGAATTTTATCAAGATTTAGCAGAACGTTTGGTTAAGGAAAATCCCCACGCCATCTATCCTACTTCTAGTTACCGTGAAAGCCGTGGCTACGTGGAAAGCACCCCTGACGATCAAACTATTGAGGCGGTAATGAGGTCTAGCACCTTTACTTCCATTAAAGTTATTGATAATTCTCTCGATCCTGAGCAGTTGTTGTTGAGAGATATGTATATTTCTCATGGACGTTGTGTATGTCTTGTTGACCAAAACGTTGAGAGCTATTTTGGTGAACAGCTTGAACATTATTTTGACTATCACGGCATTAAGCTCGAAAAACTGGTATATCGAGCAATGGAAGTGGATAAAGGTATCTACACTGTCGAAAAAATGCTTGGTGATTTTAAAAACTTAGGAGTATCGCGCAACGAACCAGTGTTAATCGTTGGCGGTGGTGTGTTAGCCGATACTGGAGGACTAGCCTGCGCCCTATATCATCGCAATACGCCCTACATTATGCTTTCTACTTCTATTGTGGCGGGTATCGATGCAGGGCCATCTCCTCGTACCTGTTGTGATGGCTTTGGCTATAAGAATCTTTTTGGCGCTTATCATCCTCCAATACTATCAATTACCGATCGCTATTTCTTTAAGACTTTGAGAGAGGGATGGCTGCGTCACGGAATCATTGAAATTATTAAAATGGCTGTCACTAAGGACGCAGAGCTATTTGAAATGATGGAACAGGCTGGCCCTCGGTTAATCGAAACACGTTTTGGCACTATGGGTTGCGAAGCTGATCCTGAGATTAATCTTCTATCCCAGAAAATTTTGGGTGCTGCATTACGAAGCTATGTAGCAGCAGAATACGACAACCTTTACGAAACTCATCAATGCCGCCCTCATGCTTATGGACACACCTGGTCACCTGGGTTTGAAATTGAAGCTGGCTTGTTACATGGACACGCAGTTGCTATAGGGATGGGTTTTGGTGCTTACCTAAGTCTGCGGATGAAATGGATTGATGAAGCACAATTTCAGCGTATTATGCGCCTAATTAGTTCGTTTGGGTTGAGCCTATGGCATGATATTATGTTGAGAACAGATACTCTGTGGGCATCTCAGCAAAAGATTTTTGAGAAGCGTGGTTGTAACTTAGCTGCACCACTACCTAAAGGCGAAATTGGTCAATGTGGTTATCTCAATTCTCTGACTCGCGAAGAATTAGATCGAGCAGTTGCGGAGTATCGCTTAATTTGCCGTGAGTATCCCCGCAAAGGTTTGGGAATTGAGCCTCACTGTAGCGATGTAGGATTAGAAGATCCTTCAACAGTAGCTCATGCGCCTTTAGAGTCGGCGAGCATTGATTCACAGCATCTCTCGGCTGTATAAAGCAAGATTTAAAGATTAAATATCAAAGCTATATTTGGATAATTGGGTTGCTCCTGGTTATCCAATATTTTTTTAGTTCAAGCCACAAAATATTTGTTACAAATACTATAAATGTTGGAAATGAGAGCAAGATCGGAATACCAAAACTTACCAACACTATCTTTTCATTTACTTTTTCATTCTATGGTAACCTCAGACAAAATTTGTAAAAAGTAAAGTAGTTTAATTGGCAGGATTGATATGAAATTAATTAAGGATATAACTCAGTCACTGCTCTGGAAAAATGGTTATAATCTTCAACGAATTCGTGATTTTCCAGAAAAAAATATTGACTTATTAAAATTATTAGTCAGGCAACTATTTCAAAATACTCCTGAAGCTGTCATTTTACAGATTGGGGCTAACGACGGGAAAACAGGCGATCCTGTCCATTCAATCATTACACAAGATAATTGGTCAGGAATTTTAGTTGAGCCTCTGCCCAATTTATATAATGAACTTTGTCACACATATAGCCATTTATCAAAGTTTAAATTAGAAAATTGTGCGATCGCCAAAGAAGATGGTATGGTTAAACTCTATCGAGTTAGGGCGGATGAATCACTGCCAGAATATGTTAAATTACTTGCTAGTTTTAATCGTGATGTTATTCTTAAACAAAAGCCATTAATTCCTAACATTGAGCAATTTATTGAAGTTGTTGAAGTGCCAGGAATTAGTCTTACTTCGTTGATTAAGAAGCACTGTATCCAACACGTAAATCTCTTACAAATAGATACTGAAGGCTTTGATTACGAAATTCTCCAAATGGCTTTTCAAAGTAATTTATTGCCAGATATTATTAACTTTGAATATACTCATCTTTTGCCTGAAGTAACTAGAGAATGTGGAAATTTGCTTGCTTTAAAAGGATATTCTTATCTTAAGGTTGGCCGAGATATCGTAGCAGTGCAGCAAAGTTTGATTGATTAACTTGAGTAACTTTACTAAATCTTAGACCTCGTTCCTAACACAATTTTCACTAAGATTCTTGGCTTTCATATTTTGGTAATTACTTTTTAAATATTTATCTATTTTGGTTTAAATCTATTGTGTCTAAGCACTATGCATTTAAGCTGATGTAAAAAACTTCTAGGAATTTGCCGATGAAAATTTATACTTTTAACGCCACCGAAAATACTCGTGTTGAAATGTTATGGTCATTAAGGCCTCAACATAGAGATAATATCTTTAGTCAATTCATTACCGAAAACCGCTATATAGAGGTTGATTCGATTCAGGATTGCGACGTAGCGATTTATCCCAACAAAGCCTTTACTCCAGAAACCTTAGCTTTCGATCGTTCTGTATATCAGGCAGCCCAAGAAGCGCAAATGCACCGTAAACCGCTGATTATCGATGCAATGAGTGACTCTGATGTGTTACTCGACATACCTTGGGCGAACATTTTACGTAATGGTTTGTATAAAAGTTTAAAAAAATCATTTGAAACGGAATGTCCTTACTGGAGCAATGATAGAACCAAAAGAGGTTTGGATGCTCTAAATATTCCCCCTAAAGGAAAAAAACCAGTTATTGGCTTTTGTGGAACTACATCCTCAAGGGGTAAGTTGGCAAACTTGAGTAAATCTATTGTGCCTGATGCTGTGACTAAATTAGTCTTATCTCAAGGAAGATTGTCTCGTCGGGTAGATCCCAGAATAACCGAAGGTATGAGTCTTCAATTAAGAGAAACGGCAATGAAGATACTGGCTGCCGATTCAAAACTTGAAGTTTGTTTTGATGTTACTAATAATCGTCAAAGTTATTATGTTAAGAATGAATCTAATAAAACTACCCTAGAAAATCTGTTTATTGCTAACACTGATAAAAGTGATTATGTGTTGTGTGTCAGGGGTGGCGGTAATTTTTCGGGACGCTTTTATATGGCGTTAAATGCAGGGCGAATCCCTGTGGTTATCGATACTGACGGGGTAATTCCCTACGAAGAACAGCTGCATCTGATCAAAGTTCCAGTCAACTCCCTCAACGACCTGGGAGAAATAATTGCAAGTCATTTTGCCACAACCACAGAACGAGAGTTAAAAGAGATGAAACGAGAAAATCGTTTAGCCTACCATCAACTTTTAGCTCCTGAAAAATTCTTACCAAAGTATATTAGGCAGTGTTGCAACCAAACCTGTGGTGTGGCAGTTGGCTCTTAACTTACATAAAATGTAAAAATTCTTTGAAACATAAAAAAACTACGACTAACAGTTAAATTAATCGCAGTTGATCGAGTGTAAATAATTAGCACCTCTACCAAAAATCAACACGTTATTAAGTTTAGAAGATTTTAAAGCATGAGATTTTGCTCTAAGTTAGAGGGTGAAATAATAGGTCTGGAAAAAAACGATTGAATTCAATTAAAATCCCTGCTGTAAATGTCAACAGAGCCATAATCAAAACTGGGGCAGTAGAAAGAAACTTTTGTAAGTCTCCCATAGTATCCTCCTGTGAAACAATAAAGAATGTGATTTAGCGCGGAGAGACAGTGATTTCCGATTCGTCGGCAATCAATTTACCACTGGTAAATTCGCCAAAGGCAAGCAGTGGCCAAGTAGCAGCAGCTAACATCTTGCTTATAGCCAAGGGAACGTTAATCACGATCTCTTGCATTTCGGCATTTTTCTCATCTCTAACTGCAATGACATATGAGCGACCAGCCCAACCAATCCAGCCAGCAATGTATAAGAATAAAACACTAGGAATAAAAAAGTCTCCCATGTGTGACCAGCGACCATCTACGATTAGATGGGGGAATCCTTCAGGGCCACAAAGAGCTTCTGCATAGCGCTCGGCTCTAATTTGACCAGAGTTAGGATCGTCTGTAGTGTTACGGAAATTTTTAGCTTTTTGGACGTAGGCAGGATTTTCTCCGCAGGGAGTTAAATTAGCTACATCATCAGCATTCGCTGTGGGTGCAAAACCAAACCAAAGCGTAAATACCAATATTAAAGCAAACAACCTTCTCATGAATATGTTTCCTTTTGTGACAGATAATTATTGTGTTTGTACAAAAGCGCCAAGATAGATTCTAGACGCTAACTAATAGATAAATTTATCAAAGGATGGCAACAATTTTAGCGATCGAAACAAGTTGTGACGAAACAGCGGTGGCAATTGTAAAGAACCGTCAAGTTTTGAGTAGTATTGTTTCTTCTCAGATTGAATTACATCAAACTTATGGCGGAGTTGTCCCCGAATTAGCATCTAGGCAACACCTGGAAATAATTAATCCCTGTATAGATCGCGCCATGTCAGAAGCGAATTTAACCTGGCAAAATATAGACGCGATCGCAGTTACCTGTACTCCAGGTTTAGTAGGGGCTTTATTAGTCGGCATGGCAGCAGCCAAAACCCTATCGATAATTCACAATAAGCCGTTTTTAGGGGTGCATCATCTTGAGGGACATATTTATGCTTCTTATCTAGCTCAACCAGAATTACAACCACCTTTTTTGTGTTTACTAGTTTCTGGTGGACATACTAGTAGTATTTACGTCAAAGACTATGGCAAATACGAATTACTCGGCTCAACTAGAGATGACGCAGCAGGAGAGGCCTTTGATAAAGTAGCGCGGTTATTAGATTTAGGCTATCCAGGAGGCCCCGTAATCGATCGCTTGGCACAGCAAGGCAATTCTAAAGCATTTCAGCTACCAGAGGGCAGAATTTCCTTACCAGAAGGGGGATATCATCCCTATGACTATAGCTTTAGCGGTATTAAAACCGCCGTTTTGAGATTGGTAGAGCAGTTACAACAAGGTGAAATCCCTGTTAATGATGTGGCAGCCAGTTTTCAAGCTACTGTAGCTAAGGTGTTAACTAAACGCAGCGTTAAATGCGCTCTCGATCATGGCTTGGATACTATTACTATCGGCGGTGGGGTGGCTGCTAATAGTGGATTAAGAACACACTTACAACAGGCAGCTGAAAAACACAACCTCAAAGTCTATTTTCCCCCTCTAAAATTTTGTACTGATAATGCCGCGATGATCGCTTGTGCAGCAGCCCAACATTTTAACTTGGGACATGTTTCTAGTTTGGATTTAGAAGTGCGATCGCGGATGCCCATCGATCGGGTAATGGAGCTATATGACTAGAATACTATTTCGCTCGACAAAATAATAAGGTTGTTTTCTCAGCTGCTCTGCTCTGGCTCAATAAATCGAATTTGGCTGCGATTTAGAGCGGACATTTGTGTACCATATAAGATACAGTTAATAGAGGGAGAAGATTGAAAAGACTACCAGCCAAGTTTTTTCGCTCCGAAGGAGGTGTGGAGCCAGTCAAAGACTGGTTGAAAACTTTAGACCGTGAAGACTGCCGTATCATTGGCAGTGATATCAAAGATGTGGAATTCAGCTTTCCCATTGGCTTACCCCTGTGTAGATCGCTTTCAGGTTATAAAGATTTGTGGGAAGTGCGGAGTAAGATAACTAGAGGAAAAATAGCGCGGGTCATCTTCTACATCAGCAATGGTGAAATGATTCTGTTAAATGGGTTTGTTAAGAAGTCTCAAAAGACACCGAAGAAAGAAATTGATTTAGCCGTTAAACGTCAAAAGGAACACCAGACATATGACCGATAATCCTCACACTGGCTCTAGCTTCGATGATTTTTTACTTGAAGAAGGGTTGCAAGTCGAATGTACGGCGATCGCAATTAAACGAGTCTTGGCACGTCAGCTCGCGGAGGAGATGAAGCGACAAAATCTAACTAAAACAGAAATGGCAAAGCAGATGCAGACCTCCAGGACTCAGTTAGATAGACTACTTGATCCAGAAAAGACAGGAGTGAGCATTGAAACTATCACTAGAGCAGCTTCGGTAGTTGGTCGTCAACTGCGAATCGAATTAGTGTAAGGCAATGCGAATTGTTCTTTCACTAAAATTCTGTACCGATAATGCCGCAATGATCGCTTGTGCCGTAGTTCAACATTTTAACCTGGGTCATGTTTCCCGTTTAGATTTAGAAGTGCGATCGCGGATGCCCATCGATCGGGTAATGGAGTTATATAAGTAGAATACATTTCTGGTGCAATTTAATGATGAGCTACAACAGGAAAGAAAGTTAAAATTAGGAGTAGCCATAATATCAACAAAAGGTGATGACAGATAAAGTTTCTAATCCAGATCCAAAAACTAAAGTGACAGAGAAAAATCCTTTAGCTGATATTGCAGGTAAGTTTGGTGGTCAATTTTGGCAGGAAACGCAGTTGGAAATACAACTCGCTCGAAAAAATCAAGCAGTTAAATCTTGAGCGCTCACGAACATTTGACTAATCTTATAATCCAGCCTCAGACGATACGTTGTACATCCACGCAAGCTTGATTGAAATAAAAAAAGGTGATGCTCTTATGAACAAAAAAAAGAGAATCAAGAAAATGTTCGACTTAGCCTCTTTGGATTTACAATCCAGTAGTAATTAGCGATAAAAACGAAAAATAATTAAAAGAAATTGATAGTTATGATAAGTTAGTCAATATCTTAAACTCAGATTTTTTCAACTTTTTATTGTCAAATATATTAATTTTTTTATGAAAAGTTTAAAGTTTATTTGATAAATGAGTGATTCAAAATGGTTGTCAATTAAAAAACAGTATCCTATAAATTATAAGTTTAAAGGAAAAGTTTTTAGAATACGTCCCTATGGCATATTTATTAAAATTGATAACATAAAAAACAATAATAGTAAGTATTTAGGAATAATTAACGTTGGACATAGTGCTTGGTGTCCAAAAGATTGTAAAAAATTACCTTTTGATTACTCAGAGTGGCCTAGAGAAAACACTTTTATAGACTGCATGGTATGGTATTACAATGAGCATTCAATGCAATTGGGATTATGTTGGCTTGGAAACGATAGTTAATTTCATTCTATTTTCCGCCATTAAAATTCTGTACCGATAATGCAGCGATGATCGCTTGTGCCTCAGCTCAGCATTTTAACCTGAGACATGTTTCTAGTTTGGATTTAGAAGTGCGATCGCGGATGCCCATCGATCGGGTAATGGAGCTATATAAGTAGAATACATTAATTATCTATGAACAATAAGGTGTAATGTCTACGCCACATTGATCCGCAAGAAAACATAAAGCACGAAATCTCAAGCCAATTAACTCCTCGTACAAGGGGTTGAATTTACACAAAGCAGGAATCCGCACTATTACTTTACCAAATGCTCGTATTTCTCTAGCAAAAGGACATTGAGCAGGAATTAATCGGACAATTAGTCTTGCGGTTTGCTCTTGGTCGATCTCTAAGTTATTGACCCATTGCTTGAGTACTAGGATAAATTTGAAAGTTTTTGGTTGCGGTTTTTGAATTAAGGTTGTCATTCTGCTTGATTTACTTTGCTTAACTGTCATCGTTATATAAATAAGTTAACACAATGTTTTTACTATTTATATATAATTTTTTTTTATGATTAATTAGCAAAATTTATCGTTTCAGAGTGACTTAAGATTTCAGCTTGGCGATCGCTATATTGAGACCTGATTAAAGCCAGAATCCTCAATATTCATGCAGTTTAAGGAAGAGAATTGTTAAGATCGGTAGTCGAAATGCTGAGATGTTCAAGCTGCTTGGCAGGTAGATTTATTTAACCAAAAAAGATTTAGAAGTTCCTCAAAGCATGAGTTTGTTAAGATTTTTAAGTAGGTGGCTCACTATTGTGAGTCTGTTGGGGATTATTTCTGGTTGCGACCTAAATTCTCTGGCTCAATCCCAGGATGTAACCAGAGAAACAAAGCCCAAAGTACAGCCAGCAAAGCAGGTGGTGGCGTTAGGTAAATTAACTCCTAAAGGTGAAGTGATTAAACTCTCAGTAGCAAATGCTGAAGATAGTCGAGTCAATCAGATCTTAGTTGATGAGGGCGATCGCGTGAAGAAAGATCAGGTAATTGCTATTCTTCAGGGATTTGAAAACAGCCAGAGAAATTTGGAAGAGGCTGAAAAAGAGGTGGAGTTAACCCAAGCAAGATTAGCACAAGTCCAAGCAGGAGAAAGTAAACAAGCGCAATTGGCTGCACAACAAGCCAATATATCTCGTCTTGAATCTCAATTACGTAATGAGACAGCAGAACGACAGGCGGCGATCGCCTCTGCTAAAGCACAGCTAAAACAGGCTCAATTAACTTACGATCGCAACCGCAGTTTACAACAACAGGGAGCGGTGAGTATTCAGGCTTTCGATCGAACCAAAGAAGGGTTAGATATGGCTCAGGCTACCTTAAACGAAAGACTTGCTCAGTTAGGTAATACTCAGCAAACTTTAAAGCAGGAAATAACCCAAGAACGCGAAAATTTAGCTCAATTACAGGAAATTAGACCAGTAGATCTTAAGGTAGCAGAACTAGAAGTAGAAAAAGCAACTATTGCCGTGGAAAAAATTAAAGCCGATCTTGAGGACACTAAAGTAAAAGTGCCGATTTCTGGTCAGATCTTGCGCATTAATACCCGTGTGGGGGAACAGGTAAACACCGAAGAAGGAATTGTCGAATTAGGTCGTACGGATGAAATGTATGCGATCGCCGAAGTGTATGAAACTGACATTGGGAAGGTAAAAATTGGACAGCCAGCAACGGTTAGCAGTGAGTATGGCGGATTTACAGGTAAGTTAAAGGGAACAGTCGAACATTTGGGTTTACAAGTAGGAACTAAAGAATTATCTGCAACCTCTGAAGAAGATCCTACTCAAGACGAAAATTCTCGCATTGTCGAAGTTAAAATTCGCCTTAATCCTGAAGATAGTCAAAAGGTGTCAAGCCTAACTAACATGCAAGTTAGGGTAGAAATCAACAATTGATTACTAATCATTTTTAATCTTTTCAATGATATATACTAAAAATATATACTATCACTAAATTTAAGATGGAAACAGCTAAACTATTTCAAAATGGTCAAAGCCAAGCAGTTAGGCTACCCAAAAAATATCGTTTTCCTGGAGATAAAGTCTTAATTAGACGCATAGGTAATGCTGTAGTGCTTTTACCATATCAAGATGCTTGGGAAACGTTGTTTGAGAGCTTAGAGCAATTTTCCGCTGATTTTATGAGTGAAAAACGCCAGCAACCAAAATCACAAGAACGAGAAACTGCCTTTGAATGAAATTTTTACTCGATACCAATATTTGCATTTATATTATTAAACAAAAACCTTTAGAAGTATTGCATAAATTCAATACCTATCAAGTTGGTGATATTGGAATCTCTTCTATTACAGTTGCCGAACTTGAATTTGGTGTTCAAAAGAGTCAATACCCTGCAAAAAATCAACAAGCATTGGCACAATTTTTATTACCTTTGGAGATAGTAAATTTTGATCGTGCTGCTGCTACTATCTACGGTGATATTCGAGCAAAATTAGAAACACAAGGAACACCAATAGGCTCGCTAGACACTCTAATTGCTGCTCACGCCCTTAGTTTACCAGTTACTTTGATCACTAATAATATCAAAGAGTTTAGTCGTGTACCAAATTTAAAGTCAGAAAATTGGGTGAGTTAAGTAGACCTTTGGCATGAGTATCCAAAATCATGATTAGGTGAAGTCAAAAGTTAAAAGTCAAAAGTCAAAAATCAAGTGAAATTAATTTACCTACTGTTTCAGAAGATCAATTCTTACCTACGTCGAACTCCTGTGGCGTGGCTGCAATTGTCTTATCAAAAAGTTCGCTTATTGGTAGCAATTTTAGGAGTGGCTTTTTCGATTATTTTGATTTTTACTCAATTAGGTTTAAGGGCAATGCTCTTTGATGGGGTGACTATTTTGCCCGAAAATCTCAATGGCGATCTTTATTTATTGTCTTCTTATGCCGAGAGCATGGAATATAGTTCATTCCCCAGTATCTATCTCTACCAGGCAGATGCGATCGAGGGAGTTGCTGATGCTCGACCACTTTATTTGGAACGGGCAGAATGGGTAAATCCTAATCTATTAGAGCCTTCAACGGAAAATAAAGATGACGCAGTTCCCCCAAAATCTTCTGATGTCCAAATTATTGCTTTTAATCCCACCAAACCAGTATTTAAACTACCAGAAATCAATCAGCAATTAGATCTCTTATCTGCTCCAGGGGTAATTTTATACGATCGCCTGGCAAAATCGGAACTAGGGAATATTCCCCAATTAGTCAAGAGCCAAGGTTTTGCTTCTAGTATTTTAGACAACCGTCGTGTCACAGTCTTGGGTTTGTTTAGCCTCAGCAGCACTTTCGATTATAAGGGAGTGACGGTGATGAGTGACTGGAATTATGGACAAATGGAAGGGGTAGATGTTTTAGAAGCAGTTACAGTTGGTGTTTTGTCTCTAGAACCAGGCGCGAATCGGCAAGCGGTAATCAAACGGATTCGAGAAAATCTCAGTCAAGATATTAAAGTATTAACTCCAGAAGCATTAGCTCAAGGTGAACAGGATTTTGTGGCCACTTGGCCTGAAGGTAAAATCTTAAATTTTGGCGCAGCGATCGGCTTTATTGTGGGTATTGTGATTGTTTACCAAGTGATTTATACCGATGTGAGCGAACACCTCCCCGAATATGCCACTCTCAAGGCAATGGGGTATAAAGATCGCGATCTATCTTTAGTAGTCTTGCAAGAATCTCTGATTTTAGCAATTATGGGTTTTATTCCTGGCTATTTAGCTTCGTACGGGATCTATTATTTAATGGCAAAATTTATCGAATTTCCTGTCAGTATGGATTTAAATATTGCCTTACAAGTTTTTGCTTTAAACATTCTAATGTGTACCCTCTCAGGTGCGATCGCCATGAAAAAGCTCCGTACTGCCGATCCTGCCGATATTTTTGATTAGAATCTCTAGCTTTAAATTGCCTACTTTGATACTTGATTATGCTGAAGTTTTGTATTTTAAGATACCCAAAAATGTATCTTGTTTAAACTTATGACACATTATAAGAATCTGCTCAGATCGAATTCTTCGTTACTGACTTCCTGACTAAACCTTTCCGCATTTAAAATTAAAACTAATCTATCGGTATAATCTACCGCGCCACGTAATTCTTGCTGTAGCTTTTCTAACCCCCCGTTAGCGTATTCTTCAAAAATTAAGACTCTGGCTGCTTCGGCTGATTCAGCTTCGCTAGATAAAACCTTAATATCTTCAGTTGATACCACGGCAATCAATCTTATTAGCCGTTCATAACCACGAGAAATGAATACTTCTAGGCTAATGGGTGCAGGTTCACTTTGAGATACTTCTGTAACAGGCGATCGCCTTTGATGCTTTACTCCCAAACTTGCAGCAAAAGCAATTACATCTGCATAGGTAGAAAACATTCCTGTTGTTCTTTTTTCATCTAACAGTCTTTGGACTAATTCGGCTTTGTCTTTGGCTATTTTTATTCTGGGTAATGCCATATGCTTTCTAGAAAGGTAATAGGTAATAGGTAATAGGTAATAGGTAATAGGTAGTAGGTAGTAGGTAATAGGTAATAGGTAATAGGTAATAGGTAATAGGTAATAGGTAATAGGTAATAAAAAGAACGTTCTAACATTTTCTAGTATTGCTATTTGTGTCAAAATTAAAGTAATGAAACAAAATAATAGCTAAATATTTGTTATATCTACTACTAATCAAATTTTCTCCTACACAATTATTACCGATATGCTTGTCCACAGATGAACGCAGATAAACACGAATAATCTAAATATGTGTCATATTTAAATTAATGGCACAATTAGAGCTTGAATATTATGTTAATCGAAGGCAAAAAGTATAGTTATCGCCAGTTAATTGAGGAAACAGGTTTATCTCGCAGCACTCTGCATCGGCGAATCAAAGTTTTACAAGAATCTGGCGTTCCTTTGACTATGGGGGCAATCCTACAGTTTCCCACCAACTGGGCTTTTCACGATCGCAACGGAAAATTTTATTCTTCCAAGACTGATTACGCGGTTAAAAATAATATCCCCTACTATGAAATGTTTCAAAATTGTAACTCTGACACAAATAAGGATTAGTTCCAATGTCTCTTGAACGGACAATGATTACCTTTAATCGAGGTGATGAATGCTTTAATTTTCGCATAGCTGGTATTGCCATAGACAATAACCATATATTGCTACATCGCTCAGCAGAAGATGCTTTTTGGACTTGTCCTGGTGGGAGAGCTGAAATTGGGGAAACTACCTCGCAAACTCTGATTAGGGAAATCAAGGAAGAGTTAAACGAAGATATTGAGATAGTTCGTTTACTGTGGGTTGTGGAAAATTTCTTTGAGTATGCCCAAAAAGACTATCATGAAATTGCTTTTTATTTTTTGATGAAACTTCCAAAGCGATCGCTATATTTAGCCAAGGAGAAATCTTTTTCCAGTGTAGAAGAGAATACTGTTTTAGAGTTCAGATGGTTTCCGATTGACTCTGATGTATTAACAAGGCTGCCGCTACTACCTGCCTTTTTACAGCAGTCTCTTAGCAATTTACCCAATTCAGTTGAACGAGTTGTTGAACGCGCTTTAAACTAAACATCAAATCGGTATTGGAAGTGAAAGTTAGAACTATTAACCTAAATGATCGAAACGAGTGGGCGAGGATGAGAAATTCTCTATGGCCCGACTCTATTACAGCACATCTCAATGAGATTGAGCGATATTTTGCTCAAGGCGAAATACATGGGGAAGAGGTATTTGTTTTAGCAAGAGATAACGATAAACTTGGCGGTTTTATTGAATTGAAAGTGCGAAATTATGCTGAAGGAAGTCAATCTGATCGAGTTCCTTATGTCGAAGGTTGGTATGTCGATCAAGATTTGAGAGGCTGTGGATATGGCAGACAATTGATTGAAATCGCTGAGATTTGGGCGCTGGAAAACGATTTTAAGGAATTAGCTAGTGATGCTGAATTAGATAACGTAGCCAGTATCACTGCTCATAAAGCATTAGGCTTTAAAGAAGTTGAGCGAATCGTTTGTTTTCTCAAAAAATTAGATTAGTTGTGTCAAAAATTAAATAATGACACATATTGCTGAAACTGTTCAAACTTGTTCTAGCGATCGATAAGGTTGAGGAGGAAGTTCAACACGAATGCGATCGCCAATCTTTACTACCCCACCAGAAACAACCACGCTCATTACCCCTGCTTTACGGACGATTCTACCCGCCTCATCCCTATCTAGTACGGCAGACATCAAACCAGGTTGAAAAGCGTCTAATTGGGCGCAAGGATTGCGTAATCCCGTTACTTTAATTACAGCTCGATCGCCTAAATATAATTTTGTGTTGGTAGGTAAATTTAATAAATCAATTCCTTTGACACCTATAACATTCCTATTTGATTCATGAAACTACATTGATTGGTTTTTAGGTAGTAGGTAGTAGGTAGTAGGTAGTAGAAATTTCTCTTTCGTTTAGGATTGCTATAGTTAACTTATTGAGCAGAATCTAAACTAATTAAAGTAGAAGTAGATCGAGAGAATTTTTTTCTGGTTAAAAGATGTAGAGTAATATTTCAACTCAATTTATCTTGGGAACATCTTCTCTATCTAATTCTAGTAAAGAATAAGTAGGAAGAGCAGGAAGGTAATAGATAGATTTATGACAATTTATCTATGGATTATCGAAAATTAAATTAAGTACTAATAATTACCTTCTTTAAAGTAATTTAACTAATTCCCAAATCAAAATATTTAACTGTTTATCCTAACCCGATGTCACTCTTCATATTTATGTGGACAATAGGATTTCAGAGAAAGTCTGGGAGCAAGAAGCACAAGGATCTGGAAGAATACTATAGAGCTGAGATTATCTTGTGCAAGCTAGCTAAATATATATATACAGCAGGATAAAATTCTACTTCCCATAACTGTAATTATCGGTTATACCTATAAAAGCATCTACAACGTCTACATCGTTGTCGTCTATAATTTATTAACGCAAGTAAATGGATAATAAACAGTTAGCAGGATTGAATCAAGCCAGTCTTAAAAAAAAGAATGATGCGCTAGTCAGAACAGAAAAAGCAATTACTAAACTAATTAACAAACAACAACAAATAACCATTCGTTCTGTAGCGAGAGAAGCAAATGTTTCTGTTAGCTATATCTATAAATATCCAGAATTAGCTTATAAAATTCAGCGTTTAAGAGAGCAACAAAAATACAATCACGTTCAACCTGAAGTTCCATCAAGCAAATCACACCAAATAATTGCCACTCAACTCAGAAATCGTATCAATGTAGTGGAGCAAGAAAAGGAAGAGTTAACTAGAGAAACAAAAATATTAGCAGCTAATGTCTATGAAATGTCAAAAAGTGAAAATTCTATAGAGCGTTTAAAAGCTCAGAACATTGAATTATTAGCTGAAAACAAAGAACTTAGGAAGCAATTAAGATTTTTTGAAAATCAGATTTCTGACCTAAGAGATTTTATTCTCAAGCAAGGATACAAAAAGAAATTTGACGATATTGATAACAACAAAAAAGAAACTAAAAAGTTAGAAAATTTTTATCTGACAAAAGAGAAGTGATATGTTTTTTGAAACGAAGCTTCCGATGTAGATCGCTTCATTCAACAAAAGCCAAAAAAATCATCTTTCAACATTTGTTCAAGTTCAATAAAACAAGTATCTGCAGGGATTTCAAACTCAACCCGCCAAGCATTAACAGCATTTTGGAAAATTTCTGGATAGATTTCAGCTAATAGGCGATTAAAACTAGGATTTTGTTTTAGTAGTCGCTTGAGTCGCTGGCGAAAATTAATTACTTCCACTTTCCAATGCTTGTAATTTCTTTCCCTTTCTGCATCCCAGTACTGTAACTTCAAGATATGAGCTATTAATCGCTCCAAATAACTCTCAAGCGATCGCTGAACGAGATTTTGAAAATATGGACTGGGATAATTTGTTTGACGAAGTTGACGATCTGGGAAAATCTGAAAAGCGATCGCTTTTTTGGTAGCTTCCACCCAAAGGTTGAAGTCTCGATCGTGTAATTCTTTAATATCAGTCATTTTTAATCTCGAATCTATCAATAATAGTTTTCGCCCGACTCTGAACAATCCAAATCAGCCAACAAAAGACCTTTTCTTGTCGCTTGTTTAATAGTCTTACTTAATACAGTATAGTTTCCCAGAACTTATCTTTCTTCAGATAGCTTATAGCTGGAACGAAGTTCCTTGATTAATATTAAAACTAGATTTTTGGCGCAACTGGAACAATTTTATTCCCCTCCCAGCGCACCATGATGTAATCATCTTCGGTTAAAGCGTCATGATTATCAGGTGTAAAAGGTTTGTTGTATAGCCCTTCTCAAATTGGTGAGATACAGTAACAAGAGTGGGTAAACCAATTACGAATATCTTTAAGGGAAACTTGACTATAAGCTTGGAAAATTGCTAAATCTAAATCTTTGTAATTTCTAGCAC